>JACQYL010000071.1:0-14161 GCA_016208165.1 Deltaproteobacteria bacterium | reverse complement strand
CAATGCGCCTCTGCTGGCAACGCAGCGAGGAATCGAGGTTTCGGAACAGAAATCCACGACGTCCCGCACGTATTCGAGCCTCATCTCGGTAAGCCTGTTATCCGCCCACAAGACCACGTCCATCTCGGGAACTCTTTTCGGAACTCAGCAGCCCCGAATTGTCAGCATAAATGACTACCAGACGGACTGCATTCCGGAGGGCAACATTCTACTCGTGGCCAACTATGATCGTCCGGGCGTCATTGGACATATCGGGGCAACATTGGGGAAGCACGGCATTAATATCGCCAACATGTCCCTGGCCCGAAACAAGCCCGGTGACAGAGCCTTATCGCTGGTCGAAGTTGACGAGGCCCCGAACGAGGACGTGCTTTCGGAACTGGTTCGGTTCGAAGCCATTATTTCCATTCATCCCATATGGCTGGGATCCTGAGGAAAGGGGGCCCGCAGGATCCCTTTCCCTCTAGTATCTTCGTTCGTCGTTGTTATACGGGCTAGGTGTTGAATTCTTGGTAGAGCAGTTCCTCCAGAGCCGTGTCCTTAATGGCCCAGGGCACCAAATGCGAATCGGCGGTTCCCGTGTTCCAGGCGAACGCAAACAAACCCCTCAGGTTGAACCAACGGGAAACCACTTTCCGGATGTCCCTGATGGCTTCCAGCTTTTCTGCATCGGTGGCCTCGGGATTGATGTGGTTTGCCTCGGTAATAATCACGTCTCTGTCAATCTTGATATCCAGCTCGATCAGCTTCAGTTCGTCCTCCGAACTGACGTGACCGTCCGTGTAGTAGTGAAAAAATGATGATCGCTTCCGGGTCAGCGGCACGGATTGCCTCGCTGCAAACCTTTAATAATTCCACATATCCGGCAGCATCCGGCGGCTTTCCACCCCATTCGCGTGCCAGATTCGGTTCATTCCAAACCTGATAGGCAAAGACCTTCCCTTTGGCGTACAGGACTACGGACCGCACGTAGGGTTCGAAGGTATTTACGAACCACTCCTCGTCCGAAGGGCCGGCATTGGGATGGTTCGCTATGCGGGTGGTATCCTCGAGTCGTATGATGAGGTTGAGTGCGTTACCCGCGCAGCGCTCTATAACGTTGCGCATTTCCTGAGCATCCTGGGGATCGTTCCAATACAATTCCCACAGGTTGCTGGTCACGAAATCCCCGATCCGTTTGATACGTTCGTAATCTTCCTGTGTGGGATAGGCTTTGGTGAGGCCGTTTTCAAGCGGCAGCGGCAGGTACCGAATCCCCGCCGGTGTTTCGTAGGAAAAATACTTCGTATCGGGATCCGATCCCAGGCTCTTGATCTGGGCTCCGCTGAACGACTGAGCGCCGGTTCCATTGATCAGCACCGGATTCAAATGAAATCCGAATTCCGCCCGCCCGACGTCATCGTCGTCGCCGCCGCACCTCGGGAGGGCGGCGCCTACCAGCCCCAAGCCACTGAGTTTAATGAAATCTCTCCTGGATAGCATTTGTATGTTTCCTCCTGATACGAACTCTATCATAGAGCTTCTAAGTTCGAAATCGTTTTCTTTAAAGGGTCGTTACCATCCTATGGCCTGCAAGGCCTCTTTTTTTCGTTTCTCGTAGTCTGATTTGTTGCCTGCCGACAGCAGCTCATTTGCAGCATCGTGCGTCCGGAAGACGTTCCCGGCGAATTCCCTCCGGGCATTGGCGTAGCAGTAGATACACCCATGAGGGCAGCTATCGTACGCCCCTATGTCTTTGCTGTCACTGCAGCCGCACCCCTTGCGGCTGGGATTTCTTTTCGCGTCCGCCGCTCTATTCGGAAATAGACGGTTCATGGTGTCGGAGTCCACGCAGCGAGCCTTGCGCACGTTTCCTCCCACCAGGTTCTCGTCGCAGCAGGAGTACAGGGTGATTCCCGAGTTTGTGGCGATTTCAGCAAGAGTCCCGATGAGTTCGCGTTTTGCTTCGGGAGAAGGGTCGACGACGCGGATGTTTTCCTTTTGCAGCAAGGCGTCGAACCTTCGCCGTACTTTGGCGTATAGTGTGGGAAAGCTCACATAACAGCGGCGGGTCTTACCCTCGAGGGCCCGGGCCAAGGTCTGAAAACGCTCGATATGGTAGATCCGGTCCGATACATCGGAGACCACGATCGGATCGTATCTCCAGAATACGTGTTCGGAACTCGTTCGATCCGCCAGGGCTGAGAAGGATTCGAGCGTTTCTTCCGCCGGCGGGACGGAGGGTTCGAACAGGCGAGGCAGTCCCGTAATGGTGTAATGGAAATAGAACCCGTATCCCCTGTCTTTGAGGACAGGCAACACCGGCAGGAAGGGCTTGAAATTCTTGGACCAGAATACAAAACCCGCTACATCGTCGGGTCTCAGGGAGACGGCGTACAGTTTTCCGGAGAAAGGATTCTCAACCAGGACAAATCCGGCTTGGACCCGATTCATGAACCACTTGCCATAGAAAGCCGGTATATCGGTGCGGCGGCTAACGGATACGATCCTCACGAGTCCATCTCCCTGTTCGAGTCTGCGTCGCTTTTTCAGAAACGTCATTCGGGCCCAACGCAGTGACCTCCGGAATCCGGAAAAGGTTGATGAATCCAAAAGACTCCAGACCCCCAGCCGGCATGGCCGGGCGACGACTGATTGTGACCACGCTCATTGGACGGAATCCGGACGCGTGGATCCTGCAAGGAAGGTCCGCTCCAGCGCCGGAAGCAGGCGTATTGACACAGGCTTCCCTGTCGAGTTACCTATCATTTCGAGATCGGCCCGGGCAAGAGGATATGTAGTCCTTATTTTGCTCGATGCCCGAAAACCGTCAGCCCGGATATGGGAGGGGAGTGAATGAGATATTCAGGATTGCAGCGTATGGACGCCGTTCTGAAGAAACACGAATCCGGGTTGCTGGAAGGGGCTCCTCTCTGGAATCACTGGAACGACGTAGTCGGACCGGCCGTTGCGAAAAAGGCTCAACCCCTGTCCTTTCGGGGAGGGGTGCTCTGGGTCACCGTGGAAACGGCCGCGTGGATGCAGGAACTCCAGTATTTGACCGAAACGATCATGGACGGATTGAACCGGGCTTGTGGCCGCAGCCTCGTCACGGAGATTCGATTTCGTCAGGGTCATGTCGTCCCGATTCGGACCAGGGAAAAACGTCGCTCGTCGGATCTCGCCTCCGAGCGGCCTGTGGCGCCGGAGACGGCCGGTAAGATACGCCAAGAGGTTGGTAAGGTCAAAGACGCGGAACTAAGGGGTCTGCTCGAGCGGTTTTGGATGAGGGCGGCCTCGAGATCCGCCGAAGATGGGGATGGGTGAAAGTACCTGTTCACAGGACCATAACAAGTCTCTGTTTGCGGGAGCGAACAATGTTGGTTGTCACAAATAGCAAGGCCTCTCCAGTCCGTCTCACTCGTCGCACCGATAGGGATCGATCATGACGGATGGGTGGCCCGGACTGTGCGTCTTAAATCGTAGGGGTCGTAGGTTGGGTTAGCGAGCGCAGCGAGCGTAACCCAACAAGTTCCATGACACGATGTCCAGCCTGGGCACGCCCGACACCACGGGAAGGCGAACAGCTGGCGCCAAGCGAGGTGCCGCGGTCTATGTGGCTTAAATCGTTGGGTTTCGCTATGCTCAACCCAACCTACAGGCGTTGCATCCGTAGGTTGGGTTAGCGAGCGCAGCGAGCGTAACCCAACGGATGCCCCAAGTTGTTGGGTTTCGCTATGCTCAACCCAACCTTGTACACTCCTTGAATCGACAGAGTGCATGCTTCCACGACAGAGGTGGGGCCTCTTGTTGCTGCGCAACGCGGACAACGAGTTGTCCGCGCCACCCCGCCCAAGCTTCCGTCCTAGGATATAATTATAGGCGAATTACAAAAGGTCTCTCCTGATACCCCGTGAATGGAAACGGTTGAAAACGACCTCCCGTGCATGTCGCTGGCCGTTCCGGGCAGGAGCGAGGTTCGGGACAGGCCGCGGGTCATACGCGGTACAGGTCTTTCAGCTCATCCGAGTACGATCCGTCCCTGTTGAACAGAATGAGTGGAGGTTCCACACGCAGTTCCTGCCCTCCTCCTTTGGTCGCTGTCAGGAGGACCATTTTAGCGGGGGTTTCCATCCGACCGTGCACCATGCGAAGCCGCTTCGGAGTGAATCCGACCGTTTGCAGGGATTGGAAAAGGTAAGCCAATCGTTGCGCCCGGTAGATGATGGTGAGTTTGCCCGAAAATCGCACCAGGAAAGCGGCGGAGCGTAAGAAGTCTTTCAGCGATCCGAGGATTTCATGCCGGGCCACGGCCTTTTCAGCCGTAGGATTCATTCGTCCGGACCCGGGGAGTCCGAATGGAGGATTGACCACGGCCAGGTCAAACGACTCGGGAGCATACCATTGCGTAACGCTCTTGAGGTCGCCCGTCCGGATCTCTATCCGCTCTTCCATGCCGTTCAGCCGAACGTTTTTCCGCGCCAATGAGGCCAAGTCGGACTGTACCTCGAGACCTACGATGCACCTGGGCGCAGGGTCCAAAGCCAACACCAGGGAAACCACGCCGCAACCGGTTCCGAGGTCGATGATCCGGTCCCCCGCCGCGGGTGTAGCGAACTTGGCCAGAAGCACCGCATCCATGGAGAAGCGGTATCCGTTCTTGCGCTGCAGGATGTGCAGCCGCCCGCCGAAAAGCGCATCCTGAGTTTCTTCCGGCCCCGGCGTCGGTTCGATAGTGAAGGACACTCGAGCCACCTTGACAGCCTGTTGAAAAAGCAGGGTTGTTGCAGGCCGTTGAAAAACGATGAGATGCAAGGCGCGCAAACCCCGAGGAATGAGACGTACATAGAGTACGTCGCAGTGACGAGGGATGAAGCGTCACGCCGCAGATCGCGTTTTTGAACAGCCTGTTAAAGGGCGTTTATAGCCATGCCGGAGATCACCTTGGGGTAGAAGTAAGTCGATTTTCTGGGCATGACGAGGCCTGCCTTCGCCACGTCCAGGACCTGCTGGATGCGGGTCGGATTCATAATAAATCCGGCGGTGTAAAAGCCGTCTTCAACCTGATCCAGAGCCGCGTTATACCGGCTGCTGTACTGAAGGTTCCGGTGGTTGTCCAGATCCCCGTCGCTCATTCCAAGGATACCCCGGAAAATGACTTCGGTGAAGGCGACCGTGTCCAGGTTCTTGAGGGCGTCGGAGAGCCCTTTGCCAAACGCGCCGTTCATGATGCCCGGTTTCATTCTCAACAGCAGGTATCGCGGGTCCCGTCTCCAGGCGAACCCGTAGGAATGCGTGGACCGGCCGGCCTGATCGAACCCGTAGGAATGCGTGGACCGGCCGGCCCCTTCGATCGCGGAAAGGAACCTTGCTCTCGCTTTATCCTTGTCGGCTGAAGCAAAATCGAATGCATCGACGTCGAAGTACTGCTCGGCGCGTTTCAGGAATCCATCCCTATCGAGAGGTGACGGCCATACCACCAGCAGACGATGAGTTGGAAGAATCGTCAGGTCCTCGCTGGTATTACACAGGTACATCATGACGTACTGTGCGGGATGATCGTTCGCCTGGGCGCCTTCCGTCTTCTTCAGGTATTCCCAGTAATTCACGGCCGTTTCGTAACGATGGTGCCCATCGGCGATGAAAAGCTCCCGACCCTTGAACCATTCCTGAACGGTCTGAATAACGAAGGGATTCGTCACGGGCCACAGCAGGTGTCTCGTGGAGTCCCGATCGACGAAGTCGACTACGGGCGCCTGCGGCTTGGCTTCTTTCAACGTTCCGGACACGAGAGACTCCGGATCCGAGTAGAGGGCGAAAATCGGACTGAAATTGGCCCTGCACGCCTTCATCAATCGGAAGCGTTCCGATTTGGTCTCCGAGAACGTCTTTTCGTGTCTCCGAACGGAACCACCGTCAAGATCCTCGAGCTTCACCAGAGTAATGAATCCGGTCCGTTGCCTTGGTTCTCCGTTTTCCAGCTTGTATTCGATTGTATAGAGATACAGCGCGGACTCCCGGTCTTGGACGAGAACCCTCGATTTACGCCATTCCCGGAAGTATTCCGCGGCCCTCGTGTACCGGTTGTTGTCTTCATTGTCCGTTTCGAACTGAAGGCCCAGGATCAGACGAATAATATTTTGGGGGTGAGCCTTGTGAAACTCTTCTTGCTCTTCGGGTGAAATGACGTCGTAGGGCGGAGTCACGACCCGCGACAGATCCGTTATGGTTTCCGGGTTGTATCGAAGCGCCTGAAATGCTTTCAAGTATGCCACAGTATTACCTCTATTTCCGTTTTCTATTTCCGCGCCGACGAATGGCCGTACAAAATCCGAAGACGATTTTAGCCATACGATGGATGGATTCAACCATGTCCTACAATGCGGTTTATTTGTTCCGCTATCCGGCGGACATGTGCAAAGACTTCTTCTTCGTCCACCGTTTGGATTTGGCCGTCCAACAGGACGGGTCGCCCGTTGACGATGCTGCAGGTTACCTCGCTGCCGTTGGCGGCGTAAACAATGTGCGAATAAGGGTTGTACATTGGGATCATGTGGGCGCGGCCGGTATCCAGTACGATCAGATCGGCCTTTTTGCCGGGCTCGATGCTGCCGATTCTGTCGGCCATGCCCAACGTCCGAGCACCGCCCCGCGTGGCCATGGTTACCACGGTCTTCGCATCCATCTGGGTAGGGTCTTTCTTCATGACTTTGTGGAGCTTAGCCGCGGCGTCCATTTCCCCGAACAAGTTCAAGTTGTTGTTGCTGGCGCAGCCGTCCGTTCCAAGGCCGACCCGAACGCCGCATCTCAGAAGCTCCGGCACCGGGGAGACGCCCGAAGCGAGTTTCATATTGCTTTCCACGTTGTGGCTGACCGCAACATCGCGCTCCGCGAACAATTCGATTTCACTCTGGAGAAGGGCCACGCAATGATCCGCTATCAGTTTGCCGTCCAGCAGTCCCAAACTGTCCAGATGATCCACCGGGCGTTTGCCGTAGCGCTCCAGCACGGTAGTGACTTCGGAATCCGATTCGGACAGGTGGGTGACCACGGGAACGGCCAGGTCCTCGGCCAGCTTGCGGGCTCCGCGAAGAAGCTCGGGCGAGCACGTGTACGGACTATGCGGCTGAATGGCGACGGATATGAGAGGATCTCCCTGCCATTTCAAAGCTAAATCCCGGGCCACCCGATATCCGTTTTCCAGTTTCCCGTAGGAAGGCGAGTCGAAATCATACAGGACTTCCCCGACCATGGCCCTGATGCCGGTATCCTTAGCGGCTTGCGCCGCCTGATCTTCGAACAGGTACATATCGCAAAACGTCGTGGTGCCCGATCGGATCATTTCTACCGCAGCCAGGCGGGTGCCCCAATACACCCATTCCGCTGAAAGATTCTTTTCAATAGGAAAAATATACCGGTTCAGCCAATCCATCAGGGGCATGTCGTCCGCCAGACCTCTGAAAATCGTCATGGCCGCATGGGTGTGCGTGTTGACCAGACCGGGCATAACGATCCCTCCCCGGGCATCGATAACGATTTCCGCTTCCAAATCGTGCTCGCGGGAGGTAGGGCCGATCTCCGTTATGGTGTCTTGCTGTACGGCCACGTAGCCGTTCTGGAAGGTCTCCATGCGATCGTTCATCGTCAGAATGAGGCCGTTTCGAATGAGAAGGGAGTGCATTTTATCGCCTGTTGGATTGTATTGCATTTAAAGCATGATTGATTTATATAAAAATACACCTATGTCCGCCGCGGGAGGGCCGTTATATCCGCAGAGGGCGGCAGGCCTCGGGGCAAGGCAAAAAGGCGACTGATTTAAACAAGTTAGCCTTTCCTATGGTTTGATAAACAGGGAAAAACATTGACAGTCCGGGATATCTTTCCATAGCATGAGGATGTCTAGAATTCGACAAACAAAAGGACCCTGCGATCATGAAGACTACGACCATTCGACGAACGTTACCCGTATTCGCGTTGTTTTTGTTCGGGTTTTTGATACCGCACAGCCCGAGCAAGATTTACTGCTCCCTTTCGACGATCGACCTCAAAGCCCCTCCTCCATCTGCTGAAAATCCACCCCATCCTCCAAAAGATCAACCCATCGCGTTGCTTTCGAATTCCCAACAGCGAATGTTACCTGAAGACTCAAATGACCCATCCGACGACTATGGGGCCTATGACCGGGCTTCTCTTCCCCCTCACAAGCGATATGACAGGCTGATATCATCGGCGGCGGACGAGTTCGACGTGGACTTCTACCTCATCAAAGGACTCATCCAGGCTGAATCCAGCTTTGACCCGACGGCCGTTTCATCCGAGGGCGCCTCCGGTCTCATGCAGATCATGCCGGGAACGGCTGACATGCTCGGGGTTCAGGACCGATTTGATCCGCAACAGAACATCTACGCGGGAGTGCGGTACCTGAAGTTCCTGATCGAAGCTCTGGATGGAGACATTCGACTGGCGCTGGCCGCCTACAATGCGGGGATCACGCGCGTCCGGCAGTGGGGAGGCGTTCCCCCTTATAAGGTCACCAAACGATACATCAAACAGGTGTTCCGCTACGCGAAAGAGTTCCGGTCTCTCTGACCCGTTTGAGGGTTCGAGAGCAGGGAACTATCCACTTCGCCCGTCCCATTTCGAGAAATTCTTGAGGATGGCGAGGCCCACGGGCCCGCTTTTTTCCGGATGAAATTGGGTTGCCACCAGATTGCGGCACGCCAATACCGAAGCGAACGTAACGCCATAATCGGTAACGCCTATCCGCAGTTCACGATCGGCGGGATCCGGAAAATACGAGTGCACGAAATAGAAATCGCTGGTTTCGGAGATGTCCTTGAAAACCGGATGCATGCGAAGAAAGCGGACCTGGTTCCAGCCCATGTGAGGTATTTTCAGCGCCTTGTCTTTCAGCTGCGCAAATTCAGAAGCGAAGCCTCGGGTGGCTCCTTTCAGGATTCCGAGACAGGTGGTATCGTTTTCCTCGCTTCGCTCCAACACAATCTGAGTGCCGAGGCAGATACCCAGCAGCGGAACTCCGTTTTCGAACACCTTCCGTATCACCTGGTCCAGACCGGTCTCCCTGAGCATTTCCATGGCCTTGCCCGCGGCGCCCACTCCGGGAAACACCACTCTTTCCGCATTCAATATTTCGTCGGGATTCGCCGTCACTTTACATGGGATGTCCAGGTCTTCCATGGCCCGGGCAACGCTGGTCAGGTTTCCGGCTCTATAATCCACGATAGCGATCATCGGTAAGATTCCCTTACTCTGCAACCGATGTGAGTTCGGTTTCGTTGCAAATCGTGCGTAAAACGCCCATTGGTCCTGCATTTTACGAAAACAATATTAATATCACCCTAGCCGCTTGGAAGTCAACGTCGAAGAAACGTTGAAAAGTTGCGTTCGCAGTCCGCCGAGACCCGGCTTGCGGAGGCGGCCGTTGACACCAAAGTGCCTTTCTGACATAGTAATTTCGAATTTCACAGGGCGTCGGATTCTCCCTTCGACGAAGTCTGTTTTGGCGCATGAACCGATTGATTGTAAACAGACTCTTTCCCGGCCCCGCATGGCAATATGCGTCTCGCCAAGCATGGATTGGAAGCAGAAACCTTTTTGATTGAAAGGGATCGCACCGGCGCACCAGATGGACTATCGCATCAGTCGCGAAAGAATGGTGAAACACCAGATCCTCGACCGTGGCATCAAGGACGAAAAGGTCGTCCAGGCGATGAGGGAAGTGCCCATATACCTTTTGACGTGGATGGTGTGTCCCTGAACCTAAAGATTCCAGGCAAGAGGCCGCGCATAATTGTAAATTTCAACGACGGCACCAAGGGGTGGAAGGAGTACGCGCCTTACGACGCGATCGTTGTGAGCGCGGGAGGCCCCGAGATCCCCGAGCCTCTTCTGGACCAATTGGCGGATGGTGGGAGACTCGTGGCTCCGATCGGGGATCCATCCTGTCAGGATCTGGTCAAAGTGGTCCGGAGGGGAGACGAGTGGATTCGTACAAGCTTGGGACCGTGTCGTTTCGTGAAGCTGGTCGGAGCGCATGGATGGCGGGACTAGTTCCGGTTAAAATCGGTCTCATAGGGGCGAGCGACTGCACGGAGCGGGGGTGGGACCTGGCGCTGAAGGTAGGCGCCCTGGTGGCCGGGCGGAAGGCCGTGCTCATCTGCGGAGGGATGGGTGGGGTTATGAAAGCGGGAGCCAAAGGAGCTTTCGAAGCCGGAGGCCTGACGATCGGTTTTCTGCCCGGAACTTCCGATCGGGACGCCAATCCGTACATTGTCATTCCCATCTCGACGGGTATGATGCAGGCACGGAACATGTTGATCGTACGGGCGGCGGACGCGCTCATCGCCGTGGAGGGAGGATATGGGACCCTCTCCGAGATCGGGCTTGCGCTCAACCTGGGCAAGACCGTGGTCGGTCTGGATACCTGGCAGCACATTCCCGGCGTTCATCATGCCAAGGACCCGGAAGACGCCGTGACAAAGGCATTTCAATCCCTGGATCATTCCCTCCGCTCGGGCGGTTGATATTCACCGCCTTCGGCGCGACCGCAACGGAACACGCATTGTAACCCCATGAGGGCCCGAATTCAGGGCCTGCCGCGCAGCGATTTCACTACGTACTCGCCTCCTTCGTTTTTAACTCTCGTTCCCAAGTCGCACTTGGGAACGACAGGCAGAACATCGCTTCCGCTCGAACCCAAGATCCGGCGCTTGCCGGGGGGGAGACGGAGGGAGTGTGCATTGCTCAATTATTGAGCAATGCGCGCCCGCCATTGCGCAATTTCCGTGCAATCGTCGGCCCTGGATTTCCTCCCGGAAGTGACAAATCGGAGTAAAATCAATTCATTATTGCATTTGGCACAGAAGCTGCTTACAATTTGTATGTAATGCAGCGATGGAGACTATCGACGCCATCGGGAATCGATCCGAACAAGCGTTGAAAAAACTTAGCGGTAACCGAAGGCAGGCTCGGCCTCCCACCTTGAAACAACGTTCGTTTTGAGCCGGCGAGCCCGGCGCTCTCATTGCGTTTACCGGTCACTGAAGGATTCAGCGGGCATGATTGATAATGACTGTTTTCAACATGATGCAAGGTATGAACACACCACCTACATCCTCAACCGGAGAATGAGGATCGAGAAGCACTGTGAATGGGTTTCAAAAATGAGTGTCCTATGCCGATCCGCAAACACGACATACGAACACCCTAATGCGGAGATAACCCATTAATATCCTTTGGTTAACTAGATAACGGAACGATTTACAGAGGCGTCTTGTACGGACAGAAACAAACAACTCCGCATTTTATGCGGATACATCTAATATTGTTAAGTGTGAAACGTCAGACAATGCGTATTCTTACGTATAAAAGAACTCATACCGGTGATCCAGATTCATCGGGCCGCTTTGGTATAAATACCTGCATGGGTCGCATTCGTGATTATAGATTTGACGCAGTAATCGGTATCGGCGGCATCGGCGTCGAACCTAAACGTTATGGTATTGCCGAAAAGATAAATTGGATAGGGATCGGTCCTGTCCGGCACGGAACTCCATCGAAACGTGCCAGTGAGGTAACATTCAAGCATTTCGTATTATTGGATGACCAAGGACCAAACCTTGAAGCATTAGCACCAAACCTTGCCAAGCGCTTTTATAAAGGAGGAGCACGTCTTCTTCTTGAAGACTATAGCGATATTGAATTGGCTGAAGCTCTTGGAATAATCGAATGGTCGAAATCACAAAAATCGGTAATAAAGGTAGATGACAAAGCCACCAAAGGATCTAACCAATGCCAAATTTCATGCCGTTCTGATCGGAAACGAAGAAAATGTGGATGCAGTTGCACTTAATCGTCTTTTTCGGCGGAGCGCGAAAAGCCGCATCCGGTGATGCGAGATATTTTAGACTAATTATCCGATGGCCGAATCTTCATAGCCTGATTTTGTTAAGGATACCAACAGAATACATAATCAAGCGACGGGATAACCCTCATTTCGAAAAAATGCAGGTATTCGTGCGTTCAGAAACAACCAAATTTGCGCGTAGAGAAGGCCTGCGCCCACAGCTTGGGTTCAAGAAGGGGGTCTGGGGTCAGGTCTTGTTTTTTGACATCTTGCCTCCCCGCAATGTTCAGTTAGGCAGAGCAAGGCGAGACTCAACGATCATCCGACGACCGAATATTCACAACCTGATTTTATTAAGGATATCAGCGTAATACATAACCAGGCAAGTGGATGGCCCTGATTTCGGAAAATGCAAGTCTGGTTGGGTCCTGGAATTCGACTGGATCGACTGTAAAAAAGAGTGTCTAATCCCAATCCGCCTGACACGACAAAGATTACGAGCCGTGGCCGGGTTCCCAGGTTTGAGTTCGGTCGCTCATTTCTCGGGTAGGAGAGGTCTATGATCGCTGGAAGGTATTCGGCCTATGATCGCTGAAGTCCAGCAAGAGCGTTCGGGTTGTGCGATACTTTTTCATCCTCATGAAGGAGAAAACAACTTGACGAGGCTGCCGATTCCGAAGCCATCGATTCTTGACGAATGCGACTACTTGGGAGCTTTTTCTGGAGAACGTCGCTGGAGGAGTCTGGATTGTAAACGGTTGTATACATGGGATAGTCTACACGGGGAAATAGAGGTTTTCAATGCCAGAGGAAAGCATCTAGGCTCTGTAGATCCAGTAACAGGGGCGTTGCTGAAAGATGCTGTAAGAGGGAGGACAATAGATGTCTAATCAGTTGGGTACCTTTGTCGAAAGATGCGCGCGAGGTGAACTTCTCCTTGAGGAGATAGACGACTTTGTGGATGAATGGCATGACGAAGACTATGATGAAGAACTTCATGAGTATCTTGGAATGAGTTTTGAAGAATATTCCCTATGGGTGGCCGATCCTGATGTACTCCCCTTTATTGTAACTGCACACATTGAACAAAAGCCTGTGGCAGACGTGTTAGATGAATTGGAGGGGCTCCCTTTGGCTGCAAGATCAGACCAGCCTGAGAAGGCGATCAAATTGATGAAATGGTTGCGTGAAAAGGGGAAGCTTGATTGAATAACTATCCAGAGATAAATCTTGCTATACGGGTTGTGGAAAGATACAAGCTCACACCACCAGTTGATTTATTGAGGTTGGGGAGGAAGTATGCCGATATTGAGTTCGACCATATACCTTTTGACGTGGATGGTGTGTCCCTGAACCTAAAGATTCCAGGCAAGAGGCCGCGCATAATTGTAAATTTCAACCCGCCTGAATCACGTCAGCGGTTTACGCTCGCGCACGAAATCGGTCACGTCATTATTCCTTGGCATTTTGGATCTATCATAGACAGTACAGATCCTATGCAAGTGAAAGTAAGTGATTTATATTGGTACACGGAAGCGGAGGCCAATCGTTTCGCATCTGAGCTGCTTATCCCCTCAG
Organism: Deltaproteobacteria bacterium; assembly: GCA_016208165.1. Taxonomy (NCBI): domain Bacteria; kingdom Pseudomonadati; phylum Myxococcota; class Myxococcia; species Deltaproteobacteria bacterium. The sequence goes on along the minus strand of JACQYL010000071.1, from coordinate 738 downwards.
CATGGGCAAAGACTATCATCGAGGAAGAAGTTTATCCTCCTAAGTTTGTAAACAGAATTGTTGTGACTGCTAACGTTTCACCTATTGCTGCTTCAATAAAGCTCATTCAGCTTCTTTCAAAGGGGTACATATTCTGTAATATTTCTGAAACTGGGACGGTTATATATTCTGGCCGTTCGTCAGGAACCATCGCAAATGCTCCCGTTTGGGGAACCAATATAGTTCCAGAGAGCCTCTACAGCTATTGCAGACAAAAATGGTCCTTTTCCCTACATGGGCAGAATTTCTGGTGGTGGAAGCTTCCAGGAAGTATGTCTATGCCTGCCGATCAGGATCTTAGAGACTGGAGGAGTGTCTTGGATTCGATCTTGGACGATCTTGGATTCAGTGGACGGGAACGGGTGAAATTAAAGAGGAGAATAAGCGGCATCGTCGGCGCTGCAAACAGTGCGTTCTTTGTTGATAAACGTAGTGAGGCTTCAGTATACGCTTCCTGCATTCAGAGATTTGATGGGAAAGAGGATTTGAAAGAACTTGTGGACCATCAAGATTTCCGACTTTTCCTTAGGAAACGAGTGCATAATCTCTTCTTACCTAGTGTCTGTCCATGAAGCTAACTTATTATTATAAAAAGAAAATCGCGCAAATTAGGGTGGAAACTTCCTGCAATGTATGATATTAAAAAGGTGACAACCAATTGATATCATTACACTAACAAGAAGGAGGCCACGCCCAACA
>JACQYL010000070.1 GCA_016208165.1 Deltaproteobacteria bacterium | reverse complement strand
CTAGAGTGTTTTTCAAAATAACGTTCCGATTGCGGCGGTTTGTTTGGCCTGATCGGGATGATTTATGACGTCGAGAATAGCCTGGTCCAGTCTTTGGAGGAGCTGGTCTACGGTTTTTGAGACATAGTTGTTAAACCACTTGGCTTTCATGGTGAGCCATATTCTTTCGATCGGATTCAGGTCCGGTGAGTAGGGCGGCAAGAAGAGGGGCTCCCATCCATGCCATTTTATTGACTGTTTTCGATGCCAGGAGGCATTATCGATAACCAGAAGGTTTCGGCTCCGCTGAAGGGGCACAAACTGTTTGGCCTGATCCAGGAAAACCTGGAACATCTCCGAATCGGAATGAGAGGTCTCAATGGCGAAAAAATCGCCGGATCGAGGGCAGACCATGCCCATTACGTTCATACGTATGTGGTCTCCGTTCTTGGTGATTCTGGTTTTGTTCCCTTTTCGATCCCATCGACGTCGAGGTCTGGGATCGCCTTCAAATCCGGATTCATCGGCAAACCAGACATCGATGTCCGGATCCTGAAGGAGTTCTGACAATTGTTTTCGGAAGGCTTCCCGTTGAGCTTCATCCTGGCGATCCGGCCAAGGCTGAGGCGTTTTGAGGGCAAACCCGCTCTTATGGAAAAATCGAACGACCGTCTCATAACTGCACTCGATCTGGTACTTATCGCTGATATGCCCATGAAACGCTTTGGCGGTCCAAAACGTACGAGCGGCCTTTTCCGGTTGTTCGAGCAGTTCAACCAACTCCTTGGCCTGTTGATCTCCAATGATGGCGGTGCGGCCGGGTCGCTTTTTAGCAATCAAGCCATCCAGGCCTTTTTCGTTGAACAGCTTCACCCATTTTCGCAGGGCTCGCTCAGTTACCAGGAGGGCTTGCGCTACTTGAGCCCGAGATATGCCCGTCAGGAGCATTTGAATAGCCGTACACCTCAAGGCGGTCTCGCTAGAGCCAATACGACCCAGCTCCTTAAGTTCAAGAAGGGTCCCGTTCTCCGGATTGGGCTCTAGCAATCGTTGCGCCATGCACAACGTTGTGACACACAAGATCACAAATGTCTAGTTTCACTTGTTCACAATATCGCACCAAGCGGAACATATTTCTGACAAATGCTATAAATAGGAAGAAGCGGCTGGGGCTTTTGGCCGATGGAGCCGCCGAGTGAAGGTTTCGACCAGGTGAAGCGGCTTTTGGATCCTTCTAGATCGTATCTTTTCCGTCATGGCAAGTGTGGTCTCCATCCAAGAAGCGGCGTCCGGTATTATCCGCGGCTCGAAAAAGGCAGGATCTTTTTCCAACAGGGCGAGCTTTCTCAAGTCGTCATTTCACGGGTCTTTCCGTCCGGATGCAGCCTGGATGCGCAATGACATGGCACGGCTATTTGCTATTGCTTTTCGCAAGAAAAGTCAAAGGGAGTTGACCCCTTACCTATAGATTGTTTCTATCAAAGAAACCGGCCAAAGCTGAGAAACAAGCATGATGTCCCGGCATTGTGGGAATCCGTGTGGGCCATTCCGGCGGTGATGGGCGGGCTGAAGGGGGATAGAGGGGGAGGGCGCTGAAAAAGGCGGCAAGAAGGCACAACAGCCGCTCAGGGGATAGGTTTGTCCTTTGCGAAAAAAGGAGGGGCCACAGGCCCCTCCGGTTTTCGTATTCACGGGCCGGTTCCGGTAATCGCGAAGGCCCGGGTTTTCAAGAATTGTCGATATGTCCCTGACGCGCCTTCGTGACGGGCCCAGTGGCAGCCCGAGTATCCCCAACGGGGAACTCGACCATCCCGGGCTTTATTGCTCAACCGTGAGCAGGATTGTTCAGCAACGAGAAGAACATTCAAATGGCAATTCCTGACCCCCGGTTCCCCAGGCGTCTCGCTTATTGTGAACCTGTTTTGGAGTATCGTTATGACATTCATTAGAGATCCTGAAACTGCGTCTGTAACACGCTTATCGTCTCCGGGCTCAACTGCTTGAACAGTTCGGCATTGTACGACGCATTGTACGGCACGCCGTTTTCAGATAGATTCACAAACTGGATACTTGGGTCCGTAAATGGGTTGTCGGTGGTTGGAGTACCTTGTGGTCGGGTCGGGTCCATGCTTGGAACGGGAATGACGCCGGCCGCCATGGAAACATTGGCGTTATTCAGGGTTAAGTTAGTTTGGACTATTTGTTGAGTAGCAATCGCGTACTTACGCGATGTAGCTGCGGGCGTACCTTCTGCAACAGCAGGATCAACGTTGGTTGTAACGATTGAAATGGTATAGTCGCTGTTGAGGACTATTTCAAAAGTACGAAACTGCTGAGGGAAATCCCTTAACGACGAAGTTTCAACCTGCCAGAACCCTTGTTCGGGTTTACTTGGATCGGATGAGATGAACGCCTTAACAGTATTCAAATGACGATGCCCGGCTATCCACATAAGGAAATTGGGAGTGCTTTGAAGCGTCTGAACCAATTCGGCCAGGGTCACCGCGTTCCGGTTCTCTTGCACGGTCGTCGGCTCGCCCAGCCACCATTCCGTTTCAGCGCCGATAGCCGCAACCGCGATTGGGACATGGGCGGCAATTATCATGAGCTGATTGGCCGCCTGACCGGCCGCGAGTTCGGCTTGAAGCCATTCCCATCGTTTGGCGTCAAGATAACCGTGCCCATGTATATCGTTGGAGCCGTCGGTTTCGGACTGAGTATCGTCAAGCACGATAACCTTGAGAGGTATGTCTGATTTGGGCAGGAAGCTGTAGCAGGCAAAGCCGCTTGGTTGAGTTGAGTCAACTAAATTGAAACCGTGACCAACGGGATACGATGACGTGTCAAAAAACTCCTGTATCCATTCCGTCCTCACGAGGGAGCGACGATCCGGATCCGCTACAACGGATGGGGCGCCGTCGCTGAATTCCTCGTTCGTGACCGCGCCGGCATTGATAATATTTCCGTAACGAGTTGATCCGTCAATGAGACCCATGTAGTACGTCGGTGTGCTTAGAAGGTCTTGCATGTCGAACAAGGCTGGAAATGTGTCAAAGTTGGGGACGAGGAAGTCCGATACGGCCCAGAAGGTGTCACTGATGTAGGACTGTCGAATACCGAGAGCAGGGTCGGCGTCCACAGGGAATGAACCTAGATAAAAGTGATCGTGGTTGCCTAGAGTTTGATACCATGGGATCGATTTATCGAGTCCGGCGGCCAGGAAGGGTTTTTGATAGTCGATATCGTTGGCTCCAGCATGATCACCGGAACTTGGAGTAATCAACCCGCCGTCAACAACGTCGATATACCATCTCAGTTCATTGTACGAAGTGCTGTTGCAGGTGTCTCCTAGAGAGATGCCGAAATCAAATGGATTTTGTTTGTGCAGAGCATTTACCGTCTGCATCGCGGCATCGAGGACTTGGGCTGTGTACATCATGACCGGGGAGTATATTGAACTGTTTCCGCCGGAGTTAGGCCCATCAAATTGCTGAAGATATATAATCTGGTTCGGCGCTTCCTCGTCCGTAATATGGATGTCGGTGATAGCGAAAAAATTCGTAAGTTGTTTGGTTCTGGTGGGCGTTGGGCTATTATAACCTGCAGGCATAATGTCCATCCGTTGTATGGAGGGAAGAGGCGCGCCAAAGGTCCAGGCGCCATAGCCCAGTGCGTCGTATTCCGAAACCCGGCAAAGTTCAGTCGCAGCAAGGCCAGGCCCGCCATTAGGGCTATTTGGGGTAGCCGGCGCCAAACCAGTAGCCTCGGTAGACGTGGGCCATGGAAACGACAGCATCCTCTCGGTCGTCGTAGCCACAGTGGAATCAATCGAGTATCCTTGGATCGAACCGTTGTCGCCGTCTCCACATCCGGACAAAGAGAAAATCAGCATGCCCATGAGTAAAAATGAAGCGAACTTGTTGTTTTCATAAGATCGTTTCATGAAGGTCACTCTCTCCTTTTGATAAGACATTGGTTTGGTGTATGATAGGTTATTCATGGTTCAGAAAATCACCTCGGCCTTTATGGGCATTTCGCTTTGGGCAGCTACTACCCGTCCTCCCTTATACGCAGCGATTTGCGCTCCTCCGGCGCCACCGCACCGGCTCTCCGGTACGGCGCTGGTCACCTGCCGCCACATGCCACACCCATGTATCGGCATGACGGCCCAAAAGCTTAACAGGCTGTTCAAAAAACGCGATCTGCGGTCACGCCAACGGCGTGACGCTGGACTTTGGCCCTTTGTGATACTGGTTGGTGCATGGTTAGTAAGAATTACCTAATTAATTGCATATAATACAGCGGATTCGAGATTGGGTCTGGTATTTTTATGAGTTCGGTCCGCGGTACGTTTGTCAACGAAGTGGG
>JACQYL010000069.1 GCA_016208165.1 Deltaproteobacteria bacterium | reverse complement strand
GAGGAAAACGGATCAGATTCAGCCGGTCCAGTACGTCCAGATGGGCCAGAAACGTCCACGCCGGCTCGCCCGGTCCCAGACCTCCAATAAAATGAAACCCGATATCGAAAGCCACGCCCCGGCGTGTAAACTGTGACAGGTAGCCGCCGGGCTTGCGGTGCTGCTCTAAAATGGTCACCTTATGGCCGGCTTCCGCCAGCAGAATGCCGCACGTGAGCCCCGCCAGTCCTCCGCCGATGATCGCCACTCGCTCCTTACCCATGGCCTCAACCGTGGAACTTGCTCAGGATGAGGGAAGCGTTGGTGCCCCCAAACCCGAACGAGTTGGACAAAACGACTTCAAGCGGTTGTTCCCGGGTAGTCGGTACGACGTTGATCGGCGGTTCGTCTTCCCCTTGCGCTGTAAAGTTGATGTTCGGGGCGATGAACTCTTCCTGAATCATCAGTATGGAGTAGATCAGCTCGCTGGCGCCGGCCATCCAACATTCGTGACCTGTCATGGACTTCGTTGAACTGACCGGAGTATCGCATTCTTTGAATACCGAATGTATCGCCAAGGCTTCCGCATAGTCGCCGACCAGGGTTCCGGTGGCGTGTGCGTTGATATAGTCCACGTCTTCCGGAGCCATTCCTGCCTGCTTGAGGGCCATTCGGATGCAGCGCTCCGCCCCGACGCCGTCGGGATTCGTCACGTGAGTGCCATCCGAGCTGAACCCGTAACCAACGACCTCGGCCAAAATGTGCGCCCCTCTCTTTCGTGCGTGATCCAGATCCTCCAAAACCAGAGCCGCTCCTCCTCCGCTGGGGATAAGCCCGTCACGTTCCCGGTCAAATGGACGGGATGCCTTCTCCGGCTCGTCCGTCCGAACGGAGAAGGTCATGAGTGCGTCAAACGAGGCCATGGACTGCCAGTTGAGTTCCTGGCAGCCTCCGGCGAGCGCAATGTCCAGAAAACCCGACTTGATCATAATGTACGCGAGACCGGTCGAGTGAGCTCCGCTGGCGCATGCCGCGCTGATCGTCAGACTCAACCCCTTGATCTTAAGGAACGGCGTCAAGTTGATCGTTGGGCTCGAAGTCATGGACTTCAAGACCAGACTGCTTCCCAGTGTCGTGGTCTTCCGCTCCGAACGCACCGTGTCCAGCATGTAAATGGACTGGTCCGATGAGGAGTCGTTTCCTATAATGATGCCCGCCCGCTCGCTGTCAAACAGACCGAAATCACCACCGGAATGCTCCACCGCCTTGAGTACGGCTACGGAAGCATAGGCGGCGGCCTCGCTGAGTCCTTTGCGGTCCTTGCGCTTCATGTAATCCTTCACGTCAAACGGCGGTAATACGCCGGACAGGGGGGAACGGAAGCCCAGGGCCTCCCTTTCGGGAACCACGCGAATTCCGGACCGTCCTTCCTGCAAGGAAGACGTGACAGCATCCAGGGTTAGGCCCAGACACGATACCAGCCCCATGCCGGTGAACACGACCCGCCTGCCGCTGTCCCGCGCAGCGGAAATCATCTTAAACTCCTCCTAATAACAACGATGCCATGGACGCCTCTCCCACGGAAACGGCAAACCATCCGTGCTTCCAAGTCCGGAACGCAGACTCCGTCATGTGTCATTCAAGCGGCTATCCTGAATAACCGGGCCTTTCCCGGCGTTCAGATGAAAGCTATCTTCGAGCAACGCATGAAATGGGCGGACATAGAAATCTTCGAACCGACTGTCCACATCAGCGCGTACCCATTCGAGGGCACGGGCCATTCGATCTTTGACCATCCGTTTGGCCGCCGAGGCCCCCATTTCCCGGATCTCTTCTCCGGTAATGCGATCGAGCAAAACCACCGTCGCCGCCACGGGCCTGATCAGCCGGGCGCCTCGAGCCCAGGACCGATGCGTGCCGTCGATCACCAGAGGAACCACGTCCAGGCACAAATCTTCCGCCAAATGAAAAAAAACGTTTCGAAACCGACTCAGCTCGCGTGAGGAAGAGCGCTTTCCCTCCACAAAGGCCAGAAGGGAAATGCGGCGCCGTATCCGTTGCTCCGTCCATCGATCCAATCCCAGCATGTCGTCCACGCGGCTCACGATCCGGTCGTCCCTGAGCCGCAACAGCGGCAACATGAGCCTGGTCCGCCGCCGCGTCTGCTTTACGACCCAGCGCCAGTGAATAGGTAACGCCAGGAGGATCAACACGTCCAGGAACGATTGGTGGTTGGATACAACCAGCGCCGGCCTCCGGAAGGCGGCTCGCTCGAAACCGAGCACCCGGATATCGGCGAACGGACATGAGATCCACGAGAGGCGGCATAAGTAGCGAAAGGCCACCTGAAACACGTTGCCTCTATCCTTCGACATCTTATCCACAACGATCAGCACAGGGGTCAGAAACCACAACACCAGCATCAGGACCAGGAACCCGCTCCACAACCATAGGGTGGAAACTAGATCGCGGGCCCGCTCCGGGCGCGTTTCACCGACTGTCATGAGCCTCCTTCCTGGCGGCGCGGTAAGCATTCGATCCGACAAACAGGCCTGTCACTATACCCGCGCAACCCGCGCCAATCAACCCATACACCACAAAGGAAGCCAGATTGAACATCAGCGACAAGGGTGTCGAGATCCGTGGAAGGCGCAGGTCGTTCATCAACAGGAACAGCAGTAAACCGAAACCGAGGATCGCCGCACCGGGAAGCAGAACTTGGGGAATCGAACTTACACCCCCGCCCCATTCCAGTAGCTGCCGACTCAGATGCAGCCGACGGCTAAAGAAATCGACAAGCCGGCGAAACGAACCTGGAAACGCCACAAAGCGAAAGAATGCCCCCATGCCCGCCGCCACTGCCCGGTCGGACGGCGGCGTCACTTTGGATGCCGATCTTCGTTCCGACGCAGTCCCGAGCCGAGGCGGTTCCGTCTTCCTTCTTACCATCAACGGTCTTGCACGAAACCGCGGCAAAAGCACACGGATGGTGTAGATGAAATTGAACCACGAAAAGCGCGCATTGTCCCAAAACGGCCTGAAGCTGGACGTTTCCGTCGCCTCGCCATAGTGCGTTCGAATCGGTGTCTCCATCAAGGCGACTCCCGCCCATAGCCCTTTCACGAGGCTTTCCACTTCGAATTCGTAGCGCCGCCACTTCGTTCCGACGGCCAATGTCTCCGCGATGGGATAGACCCGGAACCCGCACTGGCAATCGTGAAGGTCCACGCCCGTCTGCCTTCGCATCCAGAATGCACTGACGTCCCGGCCGATACGGCTTCGAGCCGGCGTACAAGGATCGTCAAAATCCCGATATCCGACGATCATCGCTTTTGGGTGTTCCCGCGCCAAACAGAGGAAATTCGGAAGGTCCTCCGGATCGTGCTGCCCATCGGCGTCCAGCACGACGACGTGGGTCCAGTTCAACCGGGACGCTTGTTCGAGACCGGTTCGGATAGCTGATCCCTTTCCCAGATTCCGGGGATGGGAAACCAGGATAACCGGATAGTGCGCAGCCTCGTTACCGCTGCCGTCCGTGCTTCCGTCATCCACCACCATCGCCGCGGAAAGGTGCTTCAGGCATCCCTCGACCACGCCGGCCACTGTGGAAACGTTGTTGTAAACAGGAATCAATACGCCGATGGTGAAAGGAGCTTCCAAAGGGAGTGGGGGCTTGGACGCCATTTTGGAAGCTTCTGAAATACATCTCGAAGGTTCGTTTTTCAAAGGGAATCCCGTTCCCTCACTCGTTCCTGACGGTAATACGCGGACGAAAAGCCCGAAAAAATATACAATGAACCCGTACCCAGGTCAAGTCAGTGCGCATGCCAAGACCCCCGCGCGCATCCGTTTCCCGGCGGAACGACAACAAACGCAAGGGACCATCCACCGATGCTTTTCAGCTCGACACATACGGGTCCCGCCGTCGATAGGAACGTTCCAACATTCCCGGAACCGATCCGCCTCTGTCTTTCGATCCACCAGACCCTCACCTCCCACGCCTGCAATCACGGGACTCTTTGTCGATCCCGGTTGACTATTGGAGCCCGTGTGTGTTTAAGGTATCTTATTCTCAACCGGAGCGCTCTCCTTTCCTCAATATTCAGCAATCTCCAGGTCATAGGGGGATCCCTGTTGGCGATCGAACGGTATCTGCCTCATCGAAAACCTGTTCTCATGCTGACTCGTGTCGTTTCAGAGACTGAAACCTCTTTGGAAGCCGAGGCGTTTCTGGATGTCGACTTTCCTTTTCAGAATGCCGCCGGCGTTGTCTTCGATGCGGTCTGGTGCGAAATGGCGGCCCAGGCGGCCGCCGTGTTTATGGGGCGCAACCGCGGGTCGGGCGGCATCGGTTTCTTGACCGGGATCGACGATTTCGAGATCGTGAATACCGTTAGAATACCGGCCAGAGTGGTAGCCGGGGTCAGGGTGACCCGCCAATTGGGACGAATCTTCACCTTCGCGGTCGAAATCCTTGGACCGGATGCCTCCTGTCTGGCCAGAGGCGGGCTATCGTTCTTTGTGGAGAACCCGGGGGGCACATCCGAGGAATAGCAACAACAGACCCGGATTCGATTCGAGAAGATGCAGCGCGACGATACGGAACGACGGGCTCCCGTGATCCGGTCGGCTTTTTCTCCGAAAGATCACGCCGGTATTCCCGGAAAAGAGCGGGGAAGCTCATGACTCTATCCTATCGACGGCACATGTCGGAGCACGAAGTTTTTTTGGAGCCCGGAAGCCTGTCCGCACGTCTGACGGTTGGGCATGATCTTCCCGTTTTCCAGGGACACTTTCCCGGCAGACCGCTCTTGCCGGGCTTTCTGGTCGTTCACTTGGTATTTGAATATGCTCTGCAGCTCGTCGGGAAGCCTCTGCGTCTTCGATCCATAGATAAAGCCCGGTTCCATGCTCCCATTCTGCCGGGCGATATGCTGGACGTGACGCTGCGATACGATGCGGCCGTCCATCGCGTCTCCGCGACGCTCCTTAAGAACGGGGCCAAAACGGCCGTAGTCCGAATGACCGTTTCCGTCCTATGAACACGCACCCCCGCAAACGTTTTCGGATCTGGACCAAACCAAGAGGCTCTCTACTAGGCTACCGGCTCACCATGCTCGTGTGTCGCACGTTCGGCTTCCGGGCGGGCCGGCTTCTCGTGGCCTTCTGCACCTTTTTTTACGCAATAGTGGCCAGGGACGCCAGAGCGGGCTCCCTGGACTATTTGAGCAGGCTCGGGCTCACGCGCAACAGCTCCCTCTACAATCTCTTTCTAGTCTGGAAACACTTTTTCAGTTTTGGACAGGTCATACTGGATCGCCTTCGACTGTACGAACTGGGACCCGATGTGTTCCGGATCCGCCAGGCGCATTCGACGGAATTACTGCGTCTCAGGGACAGTCATTCGGGATGCGTCATCGCCGGCGTGCATTTTGGGGCCTTCGAGCTGGCATCCGCATTGTTCCGCAAGTGGAACATCTCCATGTACATCGTAATGCTGAATCGGGAAAAGGAGCATATTCGGAGATTTCTCGATGAAAAACGATTGGGTAAGGGCATCCGGATTCTATGGGTGGAGGACGACGATCTGACCACGGCGCTTGCCATATATCAGCTCCTCAAGCGGGGCCATTTTGTGGCCATGAGCGTGGATCGGTACCTGTCCAAACGCAATGCGGTTCGAGTGGACTTTTTGGGTTCGCCGGCGTCGTTCAACTTGGGAGTGTTCATGGCGGCGGCTATGGCTGACGTGCCGGTTTTCACATCCTTTCTGGTTCGGGAACTCGCCGGCTACCGATTCATCAGCTTCCCATTACTTCGTATACAGGCCGAGGGGAAGGGGGCCCTGGTGGAAGCATCAAAACGGGGGCTGGAGCGTTACGTGGGTTTTTTGGAGAACATTGTGGCGAGTTATCCCTTTCAGTGGTATAATTTTTATTTATTTTGGGAAAAAGCTTAGAGACGGACGGGCCTGCATGGGAAACGCTTTGATCACCGGAGCTTCGGGCGGCATCGGAAGCGCCGTAGCGAAAGCTTTGGCCGAGGCGGGACACTCGGTTCAGCTCCATTACTTCCGGAACCGTACCGGCGCGGAGGCTACGGCTCGTACAATTGTAGCCGAGGGCGGGCGGGCCGAAACCATCTGTTTCGACATAAGGGATCGACAATCGGTGGAGAATGCGATAAACGAATGGTCTTCCGGCGGCCGCTCAATAGACATTCTCGTGAATAACGCCGGGATCATTCGCGACGGCCTCTTCTATTGGATGAAACCCGAAGATTGGAACGAAGTCATCGAGACCAATCTCAACGGGATCTACAATGTCACCAGGGTTGTTTTGCCCATGATGGTTCGGCAATCTTCCGGAATCATTGTAAATGTTTCGTCCATATCCGCTCTGAGCGGGAACGTGGGCCAGACCAACTATTCGGCGGCCAAAGCCGGCATCATCGGCTTTACTAAATCACTGGCGCAGGAAGCGGCCCGGCAGAACATCCGGGTGAATGCTGTTGCACCCGGTCTCATTGAAACCGAAATGACCCGAGAAGTCCCTGGAGAGCTTAAGAAACGCATACCAATGAGAAGGCTTGGAACACCGGACGAGGTCGCCGGTGTGGTAGTTTTCCTTTGTTCCGATGCGGCATCCTATGTTCTCGGGGAAACCATCAACGTAAATGGTGGATTCTACTGTCAATAGGGTAAATCATGAACATTGAAGACATTAGACGGATCGTCGACCGGATGCTGATCGACGAGTTCGAAATCGAACCGGCGGAGATTCATCCCGAGGCCCATTTAAGAGACGATCTGGATCTGGATTCGCTGGATGCCGTTGACATGATCGTATACTTCGAGAAGAAATACGGAATCAAGATCGAGCCCGAGTCCGCTCAGAAGATTCGGACAATAGGAGACATTTACGGGTTCATCCAGGAGATGACCCGAGGTAGGGACCTGTAAAGGTCGGGAGTTCTTCTTGCCTTGTCTAACCTGATCCGTACCATTTTTCTGATCGCGCTACCCTTCATTTTCTATTTTGTTTCCACTCGATGGGGAGTTCGAGTGGCGGCGCTGACTTTGCTGGCAGGCGCCGGCGGCAACTTGATCCTGCAAGGATTGCAGGACCGGGTTCTGAAGACCTATGCGGTTCTCACAGCTCTTGTGGTGCTGGTGCTGAACCTCCTGGCTTTCATTTTCCACAATGATCTGTTCGCCCGCTTTATTCCCTTGGCGTTGGGCATGCATTTTTTTGTGATGTTTTTCCGGTCCCAATTTCAGGAGGTCACTCTGATCGAGCGGATCGCTTCGCTGCAAAAGGCTCTGAGCCCGGAAGAGAGACGATACTGCAGGAACTTGAACCGGATCTGGGTTCTTGTGGTTTTCGGCATTTTGCTATTGGTGCTCTGGGCCGCCCTGTTCGCCTCGTTGGGGACATGGACGCTGGTCACCGGAGGACTCACGTATGCCATAATAGGCGTCTTGTTCGTGATGGAGTATATCATCCGAAAATGGAAATTCGGGGACTATGGTTCCGGTATGTTGGATCGATTCCTGAAAAGGACACTGCATCCTCTCCAACTCAGGATTTCCTCACAACCAGGTTCTTCAGCCTCTATGAAGCCTTCAAAAGAAAATGAACATCCGCCAATTTAAGCAACGCATCAAGAAATGTCGCCACTCGCTTGCCGTTCGGCAGACAGTGGCATTCAACGATGTGGACATGATGGGAGTCGTCTGGTTCGGCAATTACTACCGCTACTTCGAACTGGCGCGCGCCGCGTTCTGTCAACAGCTGCAGCTTGATTTCGAGCACGTCCAAAGAGCGGGCTACGAGCTTCCCGTGGTGCGCTCCGAATGCAACTACCGCAATCCTGCCCGGTATAACGATGTCATCGACATCGAGATCTACCTGGTCCCCCCTGATCGTCCGATGGTGGTTTTCATGTATGCTGTCCGGGACTTGGGAAAGCGCTTGTTGGCTTTTGGAACCACCGAGCACGTGGTATGTTTGAATCGGGAACCGTTGATCGCCTGGGACGAGGCCGTACGTCGGTGGCTGCCCGAAGAACTGTTCGATGGAATTTAGAACCGTTACCCTCAGGGGAACTCAACCAAGCAACCACAGGAAAACCGCATGCTCATCCGACTAGTCCGGCTCTGTTCCGCCCTCCTGGTGTTCGCCGGCTTTGGACAAGCCGCACTTGGAGGAAATACGGATCTGTTGGCCTGGTATGAAAGCAAGAACAAAGGCCTGCAAACCATACGAGCAAACGTGCGTCAGGTAAGGAATCTTCCTTACCTCAAACAACCGCTGGTTTCAGAAGGAACCGTATCCTTGGACGAGCATCGGATGGAGTGGCGTATCGACCGACCTGAAAAAACCATATATACTGTGTCCTCCAATACGCTTACGATCCGCTATGAAGATGTGGGCTCCGTTCGCACCGTGGATCTCGAAAAGGACCCTGTCCTGGGATCGATTTTTGCCAATTTCCGTCAAATACTCTCAGGAAAACTGGAGGCGTTGGAGACTCTTTTTCATTTCGACTCCCAACCTCAAAAGAAGATCTTGATGCTGACACCCAAGAATGAAATGGCCTTGCCCTTCAAACGCCTCAGGATCCTGTTGGATGAGGAAGGCCAGATCCGTGTCATTCGTTTTGACGGCTTCCAAGATGAATGGACGGAGATCCAGTTTTCCAACGTGCGTCGAACCTTTCGCTCGCCTTGAAGCCCCATGTTCGCCTTACCTCGCTTTAGAACGGCATTGGTTATCGGTTGTTTTGCGCTTTCGCTGCTGCTTCTGTGGTTTCTGGCGCCCAAAGAGTTTACCGCAGACCTCCTGGACGCGTTTCCGTCCAACTCGAAGTTCATCCGCTCCGCCCGGATGATTTCCTCCTTCGAACCGACCCACAGAATCTTACTGGAAATCTACAAATCCGGCGAGCCCATGCCGCACCGCCTGATCGCGTTCCAGGACGAACTGATCCGGCGTCTCGGAAAACTGCCTGAAATCAGGCGACTGGACTATTCCACCCAGGACGAGCGTTACCGCGACCTGGCGCGGTTCTATTTGGACCGTCGTTTTCTTCTTTGTGACATGAACCCGGCTCCCGACGATGGACAGATGGTGCTTCTGTTGAAAACATGGCGCGCGCGAATGGCCGGTCCCGAAAGTTTTCCCGCGTCATTCGAGTTCCGGCGCGACCCATTGGAACTGTTCCCTAGTCCTCAGGTCTTTCTGTCCAAATTGCGCATCGGCGGATTCCGTTATGTGGCTTATCAAGGACGACTTTTCTCGGAAGACCTCAGCCGGCTACTCATGTTCGTGTCGCCGCAAGACGTTTCCCTGGACCTTGGACGGTCTTTCCGGCTCTATGACGGCATGGCCCGCGCAATAGAGGACGCCCAATCCGACCCCCTCTTTGAAGGCGTCTCGGCCCGGTTTGTGGGCCAATTAAACTATCTTGTGGAGAATGCACGCCAAACCGCCCGGGAGGTTTCATGGGTGGTGGGCCTGTCCGTACTGGGTCTCTGCCTGATTTACCTGCTTTTTCTGAAGAGCGTTCGTCTAATGCTTGTGGCCGGTCTGAGCATTGCCGGCGCCGTTGCCTTCTCCATCGCGCTGTCGAGTGTGTTGTTCCGGCAAATCCATCTGATGAGCGTGGCGTTCGGCAGTGTCATAGCCGGCATTTCGGTGGATTATGCCATTCATTATTACGTTCACGCCATGGACCCGGCAGGCCGGGAGACGCTCCAGGTTCAGCGACGGGCCATATTTCTCGGCATGGCCACGACCTCCATCGGTTTTCTGGTGCTGATGGTCAGCCGGTTCCCCCTTGTGACCCAGATGTCCTTTCTCGCGCTCACAGGCATTGTCTGCGCCTATGCGCTTATCCTCTTCACGGCAAAGGCGGCGTTCCCCGTTCATTCACCGGCCGATTCCGCGCCCAAACGTCCGATTCCCTCAAATCGGTTTTTTGGACCCATGGCTCTCATCGGATATGCTGTTGTGATTCCGTTGGCCCTCACCGCACTTCTTCTCTCCACATTCGACGATAACATTCAGAACCTGGATATGCCGCACCCGCAACTGAATCGTGCTGAAAAGGAAATTCGACACGCTTTCGGTCTGGATGTGCAGCCCCGCATGGTTCTATTCAGCGGAAATTCTCTGGAAACGCTGCTCCTTCTTTCGGAGAGATTCGGCCGGGCCATGGAGCCTGGTGATATCTACCTCCTGCCTTCGGACCTGCAACCCTCCGAAACCACTCAAAAACGCAGATGGGATCACCTGGCGCAGGTGGACTGGAGCAGCGTGGAAGAACTCATGATTCGCGCCGGGACCCCACTGGGATTTCGGACGGACGCGTTTCGACCTTTTTTCGATGAAGTGGCCCGGAACGCTCGAATTTTCGATCCCATTCACCCGGAATCAAACGATTTTATCACGTATATCAACATCATCCACTTCGCCCAAGACGGTGTCCACGCCATGGGGTTCATCAATCCGGAAGCGGCCGGCAGAGTTCAAGACCGGGTTGAACCCAGCGATTCCGATTCCGTTTTTCCGTTCGATCCCAAGGCTTCGTTCTCGAAAGAAATCCTGGATCTGAAAGCCCGGTTTAGCTTACTGCTGGGTCTGGATGTGCTGCTCGTGTTCCTCTATTTGGCCTGGGCGCTGCGTTCTCCGGTTCGTTCGGCCCTGGCCATGCTGCCCTCTCTCGCCGGGCTCACCGCCGTATTGTGCGTATTTGTCTTATTGGACAAGCCGTTGAATCTGCTGCACGTGATGAGTATGGTGATTGTGGTTTCAGCAGGCGTTGATTATGGCATTTTTTCGATGATGTCCGCACGGACGGCCCGAACCACGGCCAAAGGCATACTCGCGGCGGGGGCGACGACACTTTTCAGTTTCGGTTTGTTCGCATTCCTTTCGAATCCTGCTCTTCAGTCCATCGGCTTAACCGTCATTTTGGGCATTGGAGTTTCCATGGCGATTTCTCTCTTCTTTCTGGGTTGCATAAGAAAGCAGGATCGAGATACGCCATGAGACCGTCTCGTGCTCTCCTCCGCGTCACCTGTCTGTTGTATTTGACCGTCCAGTTGGGTTGTGTGGGCTCTCAGCCCCGGTTACAGATGCCCGAGCGCTTCCAGCTGGGAGTATACCAGATTATTTCCTTTTCCCGAGACCGGGAGACGCGGGTCATGCGCGCGCTTCTCCTGCTGAGCCCGTCCGGTTTCGGTCTCGAAATTTTGGGAGATTTCGAGATGCCGTTGACGCTGCTGAGTTTTGATGCTAAAGGCCTTCAAATTCGGGATCGCGCGGGCGCGTTTCCAAGGCCCCTGGCCGCATTGATCGCTCGGGATATTTTTTTGACGTATTATGCAGGAGGTGTTCCACTAAAGGCTGCGTTCGCTTCTCGTGACTTGCGTAATATACGGATTCAGTTGAACGCGAATCCTCGATTGATTGAGAAGTCCATCGACTTCAGCGGCGGGAACCGCATGCGGATCGAGTTGGCGCTCGACAACGGTCAAATCAACAATGTCACTTTGTCGAGCACTACGCCGAGTTACCAACTTCGCATCCGCTGCCTCAGACAATTGTCTCCACGACTCGATGAAATGGAATAGAAATAATGTAACCCGATCACTCATGGAGGGAAACATGAAGATCAAACACATCGATCACATTGGAATAGCGATCAAGAACATGGAAGACGGCAAGAGATTTTATTCGGACATCCTGGGTCTGAATTTGACGCAAATCGAAACCGTGGAAGAACAGAAGGTGAATGTGGGCTTTCTGCCCATAACGGACAGCGAAATCGAATTGCTTGAATCCACCACCCCTGACGGACCGGTCGCCAAATTCATCGAGCGAAGCGGTGAAGGGATCCAACACATTGCGTTCCGCGTTGAAAACCTCGAAGAAGCTCTCGCCGAGTTGAAAGAAAAAGGAGTCCGCCTGATTGATCAGGAACCACGCAAAGGCGCAGGCGGGGCGCGCATTGCTTTCATCCATCCGAAGGAAACCAGGGGAGTGTTAGTGGAGTTATGTGAGAGGGCCTAGCGCGGAGTCTTTAACAGATCCGAGGGTCCATGCGCCCCGTCCGTTACGATCGGTCTGTCTCCTCTTCTGCTGGAAATAGAGGGTGGGTTGGGTTGGAGTGTGCATCCCGGCAAATCCTATGCATTGGGTTGTGCTCGCTTCGATCGCCAATCCAACCCGCCTTGGCAAATCGAATGAATGTGCATAGCTTGCGGACGTACTCAGTGATTACTTGTCATCTCAGTCCGTGGCGACCAACCTGACCACATTGGCGAAAATGCCGGCGTCAAACTTTCCTGCATCGGTATCGTTCCTGACGATCTTCAGCGCCTCGACAGGAGACACCGCCTCTCTATAGGGTCTCTTATCGGTGGTCAGCGCTTCATAGCAATCCAGAATTCCAATCACTTTTCCAGAGACGGTCAACTTTTTCAGTCCGAGCGGGTACCCGCTCCCGTCCAGCCTTTCGTGATGGTGTAGAATTCCTCCCTTCACGATTTCGTCGTGTCTGAGCCTTGGCGCCATTTTGATCAGCGTATCGTAACCCATATCGACATGCATTCTCATGAGCCTGAATTCATCGTCGCTGAGCCTTCTGGTGGCTTTGAGAATCTCTTCCGGAACGTGTATCTTACCGATGTCGTGCAAAAGGGCTCCGAGGGCCCAGCTTCGGGCAAATTCCGTTGCCTGCTCCTTCAACTGCGACTTGTTTCCGATCAACTCGGAGGGAAAAGAACCCCGATTCGAAGGCCGAAGGAATCTCTCCACATACCGCAAAGCCAGTATCATGAGATTCACGGAATGGGTCGAAGTGGTGTAATCCTTCAACACGGTCTTGTGAATCATCTTCAGCACATCTTGAGAGTTGTCCAGATCGAGAATGCCGACATAATACTCGGTCAGTCTCCGCATTCTGTCGATATGCTCCTTGGTTTGTTCGTATGATCCTTCTCTGACCGATTCCGCGGTCAGGAATTCGCTCACTATAAGAATCGTGAGATCCTTGACGACGGCGGCTGTTTGCGCGTTTATCGGACCCTGGATGGTCCTCACCAATTCGTCCTCGATCAGCTTGCTGTTTTTCCTGTGGTCTTCGACTCGAATAAATACGTCTATGCCTTGGCTTACAATGGCCTGAATGGCGGTATGTTGATATTCTCCTTTTCTCGCCACGAACCGAACCAGTTCAGCTGTATCAGGATTCAAGATGTATACCGGGAAATCCTTGAACACGTTTATCAGGCTCGGTTGAATAGGAATGAACTCGCTCACTTTGACGCCTTCTTATTAATGACTTTGCATACAAGGGTCAGGAACATGACTGCACCACGGTAAATCAAAGAACGTCGATTGAATGACATTCCATCCTACAACCAAACATAGTTCGTACGACGGTGCATGACCCCTTCACTAACGTACACGATTTTATGACCAAACGAGCCAAGGTCTGAATGTAAGCGTTTGAATGAACCGTCCTTTTTGAATTAGAGCAGAGTATGCTGTTTCCAATCCCATTGTCAAAACTTTTTCCAAAAACAAAGTGAAGCCGAACACAATCCATTGGATCAGAGTGGAACAAAGCAGGGGCCGATGCGACCGTGCTCCCGCCCCTCCCATAAGCGCTAACTTAAGGTTTTCTTTTTTGCCAAGTTTATGGTACCATTGTCACGAAAGGAGGTGGCAATGGAGCG
>JACQYL010000068.1 GCA_016208165.1 Deltaproteobacteria bacterium | reverse complement strand
TCATATGCTCTGCTCTCTCTTTGTAACCTGAAGGACCGTGGCCTTTCTGAAGCAACTCGAATCTCACCTCATTCCATTCGCGGACAGGAGAGCCTTCATGGCGGTGTTTTCCAGATACTGAGTATGTGGTTATGGCGAGGCGGTAACCGGTCGCGCAAGGAACTCTCATTCGATTGAAAACTCCTCCGCCTTAATGGGATTCCGAATCAACCAACGGATCTCTCGAGGCAATCCCCACAAACAAAAAACCGGAAAGATACCGTATGGAATACGTTCCGTATTCCTCGAAGTCTTCCCGGCTTCGTTAGTTAAAGAGCAGCTTTAGGCTGAAGTAAATTGTCTTATATCGCCGGACGCCTCATCGGCCCTAGTCGTGGCGATGCTCGTGAGCCTCATTCTCGTGGCCCGGATGAGCATGATCGTGCGGCCCGTGCTCGCCGGTATGCTCATGCCCGTGATCGTCGTTTTTCCCTTCGTGCGTGTGCTCGTGCCGGCGGTCGTGCTCGTGATCATGGGCGTGGAGTTGCTCGTGTTCGTGGCCGTGCTTCTCGCCCTCGTGCTCGTGTTCATGATCGTGCTTATGCGAATGATCATGCCCGTGGCACTGTGTGAGAGTATGTTCTCCTTTCATTTTCCTTCTCCTTTTCGTCTATCTATTTGCAGGAGGAAAAGGGATGATTTCTCATGATTTTCCTCCCCATTTCATCTTTTTTTTAAGATAACCATCAATCCGGAAATTGCGCTACTCGCCCGATAGGACCGTAGACTTCTTCCATCTCCCGATAGACCGGTTTTCCGATCAGGAACGTGTAGATCTCATCGGCCTTTTTTTCGGGATCGATGTCTTCGAAATGCTCTTTGTGCAGGAGCTTCCCGATAGCGTAAGCGTCGGCCAACGCCGTGCCGATGTTGGTCGTATACCGGTTGAACGGAGGCAATGTGTAGACCCGTCGGTTCGCGAACGCTTTCAGCGCCTTCTAAAATTCCGGTTTCTTACCAAAATCTTCCGACACCAGGGTCCATCCTCCGCCGTCGATGAAAATGACGTCCGGGTTCGGTTTCAAGAGCATCTCTTTGTCCATGAAGACGTGGCTTCCGATACTTGCATCGACCCGTTCCGCCACGTTTTTCGCGTTGACCCATTCAAGCGGACTGTAACGCTGTTCCGTGCTTTCGATGCCATGGGCGCCGCGATAACCAATTCCTCCGACGTACACGTCCGGTTTCTGATGATCGGGAATGAGCCCGGTCCTTCTGGGCCTCTGTGGCGATAAACTGAATCAGGATGGTGGCTGAGGCGAACAAAGCGGAGAGGGCCACGCCGACCAGTATGACGGCCTCGGGTGACAAGCGTTTGAGCCGGGCCAGCATGAGGATGACGACCGTCGCCCCCATGGCGCCCACAAAGGCGAAAGCCGTCACGGACAAGAATTGCGCCCCGAAGACAACAATGGACAACGCCGCCCCGAAGGCTCCGCCCTGACTGATTCCCAGTGTCGAAGGGGAACCGAGCGGGTTTTTCAGCAGGGATTGGATGCACAGGCCCGAAAGGGAAAGCCCCCAGCCGCAGACAACGGCGGCAACGACGCGGGGTATCCGGATATTTGAAATTACGATGCTCTGAGGACCTTCAGCTTGTCCGACCAAGGCGCGTAGCACGTCCCACACAGGGATTTCGTAAGCGCCCTTAGAGATCGCATACACGGCGGTGACAAATGTTGCGCCCGGCAGTATTGCCAGCAGAAGCAGCTTCTTGTGCACCTGCTGTATATAGGCAGCCGTGATAGGGCCGGATGGAGCCGTCATTCAACGCCTACCCTTCATGATCCATTCCAGTGGAGAGGCTTTCCTATGCCTGATGACCGAAAGCATGAAAAATGCCCGCCAAGGTCTTTTCAGTCGCCTTGCGCTTCGAACAAAATCTTATGGTCGACCAGGTTCATCCCCCCGATCCGGCCTCTGACGGTCTTCCGGTCGCCGAAAATGCCCACCAGACGCCAAGAATCGTCCCCTTCCGGCTCGACGAGATCTACGGATTCCATGATTAGCTCTTCCTCGCCTTCTTTCACCCAATAGGCATTGGCTTCACACATGTTTCATTACCTCCTTTATCTTTTCCACCACCTCCTGCACCAGGTGGGGCAGTGGCTCTTTGGGAACGCCCACAATCTCGACTTTTTCCTGAGTCAGGGGCAAAAGAATCTTTATGGCCTCGCTGGAAGTAACGGCTTCGGCCATTTTGGGCGTCACTTCGCCCAGCATGGCGTTGGCCCAGGTGACGGCAATGGGACCGATAATACAGTCCGCCGTCAAAACTGTCCGGCAAATGGCATTTTCTCCGGACGCTCCCTTGTTGGCGCCGGCCTTGAGCATTTGGGCCGTTGCAATGGTATTTGTTCCCAGGGCGATCAACTCCACGGACTCGCCGTGCGCCTCTCTCAGGTACTTGATCACGGTCGCGCCGATGCCGCCGCCCTGGCCGTCGATCACGCAAATTCGTTTAGGCACGCCGATGTTTCCTTATCTCGTTTTCTTGTCTTGAAACAAAAAAGGCCACGAACACCGGGCAGTTCTTCTTCGCCCAAGCCTTCGTGGCCTAATCGACAATATATTAGATGGCTTTTCGCTACTGGATCGACGCCTTCCTGGCGTCAAGATACGTGCTCCCTGTACTTCATTGAGCAATCGAATGTCAATCCCAATTTCCATCACTTGGTTCGCGCCGGAGCGAATAAGGAACATTCTTATTGACTCTGGAAGATATTGAATCTATATAAGGATCAATTCGGAAACAGAAGTTTCCATTCTATCCACATTAAGCGTTTGGACAAGCCAAGCCACGAAGGCAGAACGGCGGAACGGATCCGCCGGTGTTCGTGGCTTTTTTTATCGCGAAGACGATAGCAGAGAAAGCATCGCATCGGGTCTTTCAGAGGATGAAATCAACATCACGGACCGGATGGACCGGGGTTTTAGCCGATTTATGAACGTTGAGCCGATTGGAAGATGCTTTCGAGGAGTCGTTTTGTTTGTTTTTCGGAACCCATTTGATCAAGAATAAGAAGAGAAGGGAACTCTACGATGCGCACAACCATTTCAATTTTTTCAGTCGTGAGTATTCTGGTTCTGATGATGGCCGCCGTCCCGGCGTCCGCGCATTTCGGCGCGATCATACCGTCGGACGACATCGTGACCCAAGATGACGTGATGACCTTGAACCTTCAAGTTAAATTCATCCACCCCATGGAAAGACACTACATGGAGATGGCCAAACCAAAGCAGTTCGGCGTGTTGCACGCCGGCGAGAAAACCGATTTGCTCGATACCCTCAAGGCGGTCAAGGGCAAAAGCCCGGATCAGGCCGAAGAGTTCACGTTCTGGACCTCCGATTACCGGATTCGCCGGCCGGGAGACTACACGTTCTTTGTGGAACCTACTCCCTATTGGGAACCTGCGGAAGACGTATTTATCGTACACTACACCAAGGTCTGCGTGGATGCCTTAGGTTTGGAGGAAGGCTGGGACCGACCGGTCGGCCTCGAGACCGAAATTATACCCATGACCCGGCCTTATGGTCTATGGACCGGCAACCTGTTTACCGGCCGGGTGCTGCTCAAGGGCAAGCCGGTCTCCTTTGCCGAGGTGGAAGTCGAATACCTGAACGAGTCCCCCGGTAACACCAGTGTCGTAGCGCCGGCGGACGCCTTTGTGACCCAGGTGGTCAAAGCGGATGTCAACGGCGTTTTCAATTACGCCATGCCGAGAGCCGGATGGTGGGGATTTGCGGCCCTTAACGAAGCCGACTGGAAGTTGAAGCATGACGGCGAGGAGAAAGGAGTTGAAATCGGAGCGGTCTACTGGGTCCATACTCGGGATATGAAATAGCGACCGGTTCTTCATTGCTCCGGGGCGGTCCCGCCCAGTGGCAGGCTCCATTTCCATGTCCATTCACGAAGATTACCATTTTCTCCCTTGAGCAGCGGTATGAGAAGGAGGGCATCGTGAAAACAAAGAGTTGTTTTCTTATGTGCATTTTTGTGTCATTGCTGCTTTGCGGCGCCGTATTGGCGCACAAGGTGAACCTGTTCGCTTATGTCGAAGCCGGCAAGGTGTACACGGAGAGCTATTTTCCGGATGGCTCCCCCGTGAAGGGCGGAAAGGTTCTGGTGTATGACAGCCGGAACGAACTGCTCCTGGAAGGGGTGACGGACAACGGAGGGCTTTTCAGTTTTGACGTGCCCAAAGTCGACGATCTGACCATCGTCATCGAAGCAACCATGGGTCACAGAAACAGTTTCAAGCTGAAGAAAAGCGAAGTGGAGACTCGTAAATGAAGGGTTTTCAAAGAGGGCTTATCATCGCCGTCCTTGGCCTCTGTTTGACAGGCCCCGCGAATTCACTTTTGGCGGAGACGCCGGCCGCCGCCGACCCTCAGGCAATTATCGCGCTTTTGAAGGAGCAAAACAGCAAGCTGTCCGACGATCTGAGGCGCATTCAGCGGGAAATTGCGGCTTTGCGCGCGGACCTTGACAAGCCGGGCCTTGAAGACGTATTCGCCGGCATCGGCTACATTGCGGGCCTCTTTGGAATAGCCGCGTTTGTCGCCGCACGCCGCAAGAGGTAGACCATGCATATTTCCGACGGGGTACTTCCCGTGTCCGTGACAGTTGGAAGCTATGTGGCCAGCGCGGCCCTGGCAGCCTGGAGCGCCCGCCGCACCCGCAGCGGGGATCTGCCCAAGTTGGCGGTGATGACGGCGGCTTTCTTCGTGGCTTCCCTGGTTCATGTGCCGTTTGGACCGACGAGCGTCCATCTCATCATACCCGGTCTCACGGGTGCGCTGCTGGGGCCGTCCGCGTTTCTCTCCATCGGCTTGGGGCTATTGCTGCAAAGCTTACTGTTTCAATTCGGCGGCATAACCGCGTTGGGCGCCAACTCCCTCATGATGGGGCTGCCCGCTCTGGTCTGCGGTTGGTTGTTCCGGCGGTTCAAAGGACGCGCCCGCCCGCGGCAGGCCCTTGTCGGCGGACTGGCGGGGGCGTTGGGGACCGTCCTGGCCGCCATGATTCTGGCCCTGCTCCTGGTTACCGGAGGTGAAGACTTTTTCGGCGTAGCCAAAATCGCCCTGCTGTCGCATGTCCCCGTGGTCATCATCGAGGGCCTGGTGAGCGCATTTACCATCGCCTTCCTGGCCCGTGTCAAACCCGAGCTATTGCAGCCGACCTTTGTTTCTTCGGCCGGTGCAGCCCATGACTGACGTACCTCCTATTTCCCTGCCCCTGTGGCAATTACCCCTGCTGGTATTGGCGCCGCTTGCGGTGCTGGCGTTCGTTGTGGTTCGTCTTCGCACTGCGGCGCATGATCGCAGTGCGCCCGGCGAGGAACGTGACTGGTCGGCGCCGTCCTTGGAAGAAATCTCCGGCGATTCTCTATTCCACCGCTGGGACGTGCGCTGCAAGATCGTGACGCTGCTGGTCTACAGTTTTATGGTCGCGTCGTTGGGACATCCGATGCCCGCCCTAGCCGCCATCGGCGTGTCCTTGCTGACGCTGGTCATAGCAAGGGCTTCTTTTGCAAAGGTGCTGTTCCGATTGCTGGCGATCTCCGGTTTCGTAACCATGTTTTTGGTGGTCATGCCGTTCTCGGTTCCGATACATCCTGGAGACACCGTGCTGACCTTCGGCGGGATGGAATGGGTTGCCTTCAACCTGCGTGGTTTGAACCTGGCCGCCACCATCGCCGCCAAGGCCGTGGCCATTGCATTGCTAATGGAACCATTGCTGTCCACGGCGCCTCTTCCGGTCACGCTTTATGGCCTCTCGCGACTCGGCGCGCCGGAAATGGCAGGCCAGATGGTGCTGCTCAGCTACCGGTATTTGCATGTATTTCGGCACGAGGCCCGTCGCATGTCTTCGGGCATGCGTATACGCGGCTTCCGCAAGCGCACCAACCTGGAAACGTTACGCGCGGTGGCGAACTTCCTGGGGATGCTGTTTGTGCGCAGTTTCGAAAGGACCGAGCGGGTATTCGACGCCATGCGCGCTCGGGGCTACAAAGGACGCTTTCCGGAACCGGCCCAACTCCGTCTACAGACCATGGATTTTGTGGTGGCGGGCGGTTGGATGGCCGTTGGCGTGGCGCTCATTGTCTACGACCGGATGGCCGGGTGAGGAGAAGCAAGTGCATAGTATGTATTCAGGGTATCTTTGGGGAACCCTTTTGGAAAAGGGTTCCCCAAACTCTTCCCAAAACCTTTTGAGCGAGGGTCCTTCCGGCTTGCGCCGGAACGACTCGGAGCCGGACCCGGTCTCCACAACGTGCTCGGGAGCCTCCTCATGCGTCCATTGTCCTGTGCGCGCTCGCCTGCGGCTGGGCGGCGCCGGCCTGAAAGGATTTAACAAGGGGGTACGACGGGAAGACGTTTTGATC
>JACQYL010000067.1 GCA_016208165.1 Deltaproteobacteria bacterium | reverse complement strand
GGAAGTCGTCTGGGGGGAACGCCTCGGAAGAAACACGGAACGGGTTACGAACCACTGCCCAACGCTTGCGCCGGCCCATGACGGAGTAGCCCCTGCGCGCTCGCCGAGTCAACCGACCGCGTGGTCCCGGGGCGCCCGCCTCCGGCGGAGTGGAGCTTGCCTGAAGAGTTCCGATGCGGGCAGGGGGTTTCCCGTCGCCGGCCTCTTCATATGCAACCGGCAAAACCCGTTTTCATTCGCCAGGTTTGGCGGACTTACCTCCTCCTTCGTCGCAATCGTCTTCACCGGAAGGAGAGGTCTCTCTCCGCAACCGGGGATACGCCCTCAAAAAAGCGTCCACCACGTCGGGGTCAAAGTGACGTCCCCTGCTTCTCACAATATAGTCCAACGCCTCTTCGGGCGTGACCGGCGCCCGGTAACAGCGCTTCGAAGTCAGTGCATCATACACGTCGGCTACCGCCACGATGCGCGCGGCAAGGGGAATTTCTTCACCTTTCAGCCCCGTGGGGTAACCCGTACCGTCATAGCGTTCATGATGAGAATACGCGATCTCCTGCCCGATTCGTATAAAACTCTCGTTTCCCAACCGTTCGTCAATGGCCTTGAGAGCGTCGCCCCCTATGGCGGCGTGCTTCTGGATCACCTCGTACTCTTCGTCGGTGAGCGGCCCCGGCTTGAGTAAGACGGCGTCCGGCACCGCCACTTTACCCAGATCGTGCAATGCACACGAATCCGCGAGATCCTCAATGAACTTCCGGTCCATTTGATCGCTGTATCCGTCGGAAAAAATCAGCTCTTCCGCGATGGCTTTGCACACGCACCTCATTCTAGCCAGGTGTTCTCCCGTTTCCTTGTCCCTGGATTCAGCCAGCTTGGCCAATCCGAAAATGGCCGCTCTCTGGGTTTCGACCAGCATTGCCTGGCGCTCGTGCAGCTCTTCGATGTTTTTCATGAGGGCCTTGTGCTTCTCTTCCACCACATTTTCGAGGCCTTCGGAATAACGTTTCAGTTGATTCCGAAGCTCTTCGAGATGAATGCGGGAAATATACTCTTTCCATCTGAGTTGGTAATTCACATACGCCGCAAAAATCACGATGGCCAGGGTGCTGACTACAAACGAATTGTTGGACAGGAACAGGGCGAGGTGCTCGGGCCGCTTTGTCAACAACAGCGCCGCCGTATAGATCAGATAGAGTAAAATACAGTGAGTTGCCGTGCGGCGTGTGTCCAAAGGAAGGATTACGGTGAATCCGATGAATACCAAATTCAAACCGGCGTAGTAACTTGTAGTATACCCTCCCAGGTCCAGAATCATTTTGATGATGCTGAACCCCACCAGGTAGTAGCCCGCCACTCCCAGATAGAAGCTCTTGAACCCCAGATCCGCGTACCGATTAACCAGATAAAGGACAAGGCAGCCTCCGGAGGCCAGAGATCGGTACAGCGCGAACGTGTTGAAGAACTTGGGAAACAGCAGGTAATCGATCAATCTGAAGAGCGGCACGAAGATCACGCCCATCATCAATATGAAACCGACCCTGCCGCGGACGAGCGGTTCCTGGTCCTTTCGAAACCGTCCTTCGAGATCTTTATCCCTGTGCTTCAAACCGTCAGGCTTCCCTCAGGTTGCTTTCTGGCCACTGCAAACAGATTTATTCCTTCGGATTCGGACAGTACATCGATGTTTTTTCCGAACGGTGTATTGAGAAAAATGTTCCGAAGATCATCTTCACTTCTATGAATCAGATTCCATTGCAGCAGATGTTCCATCATGGCCCTGTTGGGATTGTTCAAGCCGAAGTTGCCCACCACAAACACGCCTCCGGGCTTCAGATGTTCATAACTTTGTCTGGCCAACGCTTGGAGCAACTTCCGATCCAAATAGTCTGTCAAACCCGCGGAATAGATGATGTCCATCTGTCCCAATTTGTGCCGGACACGGCCGAGGGCCCATTTTATCACATTGTCCTGCATAAATCGCACGGCGGCCCGATGGGGAACAACATTCACGTGCCGGTTGGTATACTCGAGGGCCTCCGTATCCGCATCCACGCAGGTCGCCTCGATGGATTCCGTCCGTTTGTAGCGTCCGAGAAAATCGAACAGCTCCCGATTCGAGCCGCAGGCCAGGTTCAGAATACGGGTCGCGGCTTCCCGCGATCGATGTTTTTCACACCACGATTCCAGAATGGAGCTCAGCAATTCCCTCCGCCCCCGAACGGCTCGCGCCGCTGCCGTATTGATGCACCACTCGTCGACCAGCCTGCCCAACTTGCCGTCTCCGTCCGGTCGGTTCTGATAGATCATTTCCATCATGAGGAAGTCGCCCGCGTAGCCTTTGGGTTTGTAAAACGCTCGCTCTGCAAACCGGCTCCTCATGAAATAGGGAAATATTTCCTTGAACACGAACCCCCATAAGTATTCTTCAATTTGCTCGTCGTCGATCAGGGAGATGCAATCCTGGAGCCCGTCATTGAATCGATCCAGTATGCCGCGGCACTCCAAGCGCCTCTCTTCGCTGACCTCCTCTCCCTTCTCTCGCTGCAACTCGTAACCGAGACCGAAAAAATCGGCCTTGCACTGTTCCACGAGGCGGTTCACCAGCCGCCATTCCTCCGTGACGAAAAGATGTTCCGGTATCGCTCGCGCCTCCCGGAAGGTTCTTTTGCCCGTCGATAACGACGCGGCATATCCTGTGAGCGGCTCGCGATCTTCCAGCACTCGTCGGAATTTGTTGCAGATGGACTGAGCCATCAAGGTAACGAAGCTCCCATAGAGGCCCGGATCCTCGCTCCGGATCCGGAGCACCTGATCCCGTTCCCAGATCCGAAGGGTCGAATTCTCCACGGCCCGGACATTACGCACGCGGGAAACCCCGTCGAAGAAGCCGATTTCGCCGAACAGCTCCCCCTGTCCTATGAGAGCCACTACGATATTGGTACCCTTCGTAGAATACGAAACCTCCACGGTCCCTTTTTCCACGTAGCAGATCGATTGCGAATCGGAACCGCTCGCCATGATCACGTCGCCTTGGCTGTATTTAACAGGTTCGGAAGCCGACAGTATCTTCTCAAATGCTTCACTGTCTATTTCTGCAGCCGCTACGTTGTGAAAAGGCTCCATCGAGGTTTCCTGTCCCGACATCACGAATTCCCTCTCTCAATTCGGTTATCACCAAAGATCACTATTAGCAGGGGGACACTCTTAATGTTCAATTACACGTTTACAATACACGCGATCCGCATAACGGAATCCATGAAATCCTATGTCTACATGGGTAATGCTATAGCAAAAACAAGTGGGACGCAACGGCTTATGCGTTGAACCGATCCTTTCAATGCAATCAGACGACCTCTATCGCTCACCTTCTCATGACGACGATGCTGAAAACGGTTCAACCGCCTTTTGAATGTAAGCCCTCAACGGTTATTCCTACCAAAGGGTTTTCTGCCGTTGTTTTTTTGGAGCGGGTTTTTTCCTCACCCGTTCCAATACCACCAGGCTGGGGTCCAATTCGGACAGAAACCGGGAAGGTTTGGACGACCGTCTCCGCCCCCAAACGACTCGGTTCTCACACCGGGTCAGAACCAGCCGGTCCGACGCCCGAGTCATGCCCACATAGAACAGCCGCCGTTCTTCCTCGATGTCCGTGACCTCTCCTTCTTTCTTGTATGGCAACAGGTCTTCTTCCAATCCCACCACGTACACCACCGGAAATTCGAGTCCCTTGGCCGCGTGAAGCGTCAACAGAAAAACGGCCTCCGACCGCTCGTAGAATCGTTCCGACGGGTTTTTCAAGTTGAAGAAGTCCAGAAAATCCCGCGCCGATTCCCGGGCCGGCGCCGGGTCCAAGGAGGTTGCTCGCTGTGTCAGGTGCTCCCACGCGTAGAAGGCCTCCGATCTTGAATCCACATTGAGAAGATTCCCGATCCGATTCAATAGCTCGGCCATAGTCCGCCGTTCGAAGTCTTCGGAGAGGACGACAAGCTCCTCCCTTAACGGACCCAGGATGCTTTCCTGCGCGGTGGTATGGGGAATATAGGAGCTCAGAACCGCTTCGATGTTCATTTCCGTTTCCAGGGCCCCTCTTCGAAGTGCGCTTAGAAGAGCTTTCGCTGGAGCGCCCCATCGACATCGAATCCATGAAGACAACGCCAGATCGTCCGACGGATTCGAACAGAAGCGAACCAGACTCCAGGCGCCTCGACACGAATCGCTCTCATACAGAGGGTCCCTGGCGGCCTCTTTCCAAGGGAATCCCGCCTGTTCGAGGGCCTTTCGAATCGGCTGCGCCAGGGCATGGGTCCGAAACAGGACCGCCACATCCCCGAAGTGAAATTCCGACTCCGAGTCCTCTCCGCCGGTCTGCAGGCGGCGGACCCCTAAGCTGTGCGTCCCCCCGATCAAACGCTCGATGTCCCGAGCGATGAAATCGGCCTCGGCCCTTTCATCGTCAACCTCGACACACCGAAGAGGTTCGCCCTGTTCCCGATGGGCCCGGATCACCGAGGACACCCGCTCTTTGTTGTGGCGGATTACGCTTCCCGCCGCTTCCGCGATGGTCGCAACGCAGCGATAGTTCATGGTCAGCCGCAGAACTCGCGCCCCCGGGTACTCATTTTCGAAGCGAAGGAAGCGACCGGTGTCGGCTCCGCGAAATCCATAAATGGACTGGTCGGCGTCTCCGATGGCGAACAGACGACCTGTGTCTGCCACCCATTTTCGGACCAGCCGATGCTGAAGCGGATTGACGTCCTGGTATTCGTCGATCAAAACGTGCGCAGGCGTCGATGCTTCGTAGTCGGGGAGTTCGAGGGCTTCGATCAGAAGGTCGTCATAGTCCAGCACCTTCATTCGTTTCAGGGTCTTCTGATAGATCTCGAGCGCTTCCCGCCACCCCGCAAAGGGCTCGCCATCGAGGCACCCGTTCTTGGCGGAGGAAAATGCGTTCAGTACCTCCGTGCCCGTGGCTTCGCACGCAGGCATGACCCCACTTTCGAGCAGCATTCGCACCAGTTCGAGTTGGTTTTCCCGATCCAAGACGCTGTACGAGAACTCGCCCTGCTTTTTCTCATGATCCTGCCGAAGCAGATGTACGCACCGGGCGTGTATGGTTCCCGCCCAGATGTTCTGCAAGGTCTCCGGAGCGTCCGCCATTACGCCCGATAAGCGCGACTTCAGCTCTTCGGCCGCTTTGCGGGTGAACGTAAGAACCACGATGGACGCCTTTGGGGAAGAAGGCTCTCCTGCCAAGCGGGCGATTCGCCGGATCAACGTGTGCGTCTTTCCCGTCCCCGGTCCCGCATTCACCAGAATATACGGTTCGTCCGCCAGAACCGCTTCTTTCTGCTCGGGATTCAAATCGGATGTGAAGTCCATGGATAATGAGTTTCCTGCGCCGTTGTTTAGTACATATAAGTGTGGGAAAGGGGCCGCGTCCGCATACCTCTCCGCGACCCTTCATTATTCGACCGATATCAAGTTCCCCGACGATGATCAGGTCGAAGAAATCCTCCAAAAAATTGAAACACGAGATACAAGTATCACTAGAAAAATCAACTCACTTCGTTTTCTCCCTTGGTGTATTGCGTGCGGTTAGTGGTTTCCCCCTATCCAGGTTTTTGACTTCCTTCACCGCCTCCATGAAGTGACGCTCCACCGGCGATGGCTCTTTCAGCATCTTTTCCCTGAATTTTTCATGTTCGCTGCGCGCCTTTTCAATGGCCGTCTCGTGGCTGATTGTGCCCGCGTGTTTGAGAATGTCCCGCTCGCTGACTTTCAAAAACTCGTCCAGCTTGGCAATCCAGTCCTTCATGTACATCGGCTTTCGGTTTAGGGCCTGCAACTCCGCAAAATCGAGGTAGATGGCGACGATCCGGTTGAGGGTGTCCAATTCCTCTAAGGTTAAATAGTTTTTGGCGATTTCGCTGCCGGCTTGCGTGGGCTTGGCTCCTGTCCACGAGGTGAGTCCCATATTGGGTTTGGCGGCATCGGCGCGTGCGGAGATAATTTCGGCCGCGGTATGACCATGTGCCGCCCAGTGTATTTTGTTCTGCACCACCTGAAAAAACTTGTGGGACATGTTAGTGTTCGGGTCGTAGTCGATGCTTGTGGCGTAAATATCGAGCACCTTGCGCCAGAAAACCTTTTCCGAGGAACGAATGTCCCGGATGCGGGCCAGCAACTCCTCGAAATAGTTGCCACCGCCCGACTGCTTGAGCCGTTCGTCGTCGAGTGCGAAGCCTTTGATGATATATTCCCGAAGTCGCTGAGTGGCCCATTGCCTGAACCGGGTGGCTATATGGCTCTTGATCCGGTAACCCACTGAAATGACCACATCCAGCTTGTAAAACCTGAGGCTGCGGCGGACCTTTCGATTTCCCTCGGTTTGAACCTGTAAGAAATCCTTGCAAGTTGCCGCCTGGTCCAATTCACCTTCCAGGAAGATGTTCTTCAGATGAAGCGTGATATTTTGAGGTGTGGTCTGGAAAAGCCTGGCCATGTCGGCCTGGGTCAGCCAAACCGTTTCGTTTTCAAGCCGCACCTGGATGCGCGTGCGGCCGTCTTCGGTTTGGTAGAGGACGATTTCGGAGCGATCGAACTTGTCCGGAAATTTGGTCATTTGCGTGCTCCAAAATAATTAACCACAAAGCGGCTTCTTACCGAGGTCTGCCGCTTGTTCGCCGGCATTGTGCATCGCCGAAACAAGCGCATGGGTTCGAACCAGGAGATGTGAAGTCCATGGATAATGGGTTCCCGCGCTGCAGTTTCGTACAGATATCTATCGTGAGAGAGGAAAGGGGGTCGAGAATGCAAACGCCTCCACGCCCCTTCACAATTCGATCACTGCCAACCGAGTCTATTCTATTCAACGTGTTGGAAAAAGCGAGGCGTTTCACGCGCAGTGGAAACCGGGCGACTTCAGGTCGTAGGTTTTTGGGTCACGGGATTGAGTCATTAGTCGCGTCAAATCCAACGCCGCCTCAGTTAGCGCCCCGCTTACACGTTAGGATGGAACTCGATCGGGTCGGTTCAGGGACAAAGAGAAAGTGAATTCATAACCGCTCTTCCTCTCAATTGTATTTATCCGGCCGAGCCGCCCACACGGTGAGCATAAGCTCCGTGTCATCAATCAGCCGATACTGCGGCTCGCGACCGCTCAGTTGACGGCTGCGTTCCAGAATAATCGGGACCCCCTCGCCTCGTTTATCCATCATGTGGGATCTGTGCGGGGCCCAATCCCCGCCGCCAACGGGACAGCGGGCCAGCAGACTGGTAAGCGTTTCATTGCGGGCCGATTGACGGTATGGAAGGCTTTCTATGGTCATTGTGTTGGGGATCGTTCCGGGTGAATAGATCTCCAGGCGGTCGGCGAACATTTTTAAGCGGATCTTCGAACCGTGAATCGAGTAGTCACGGTGCGCCACGGCGTTTACGACCGCCTCGAAAATAGCGGTCATATCGTATTCGGGCAGGTCTGTGCGTCCCTGACGTTTTATCGCTGCGACCTTCATGTTCTTCCTCACGAAGGCGCAAGTATCTGTGATTTGCTTGTCTAGCGGCCCCGATATATCGGACGCATCGAGCTGGTAGATCCCGTCCTCGCCGGTGCTAACTGTAGTTCCCCGATAGGCTACGGCCTGAACAAACGCATTGGGCAGCCATCGTCGGGGCTCGGGCGTCGCCATGAGAACACCCGCCACCGTGGGGCGAACCACGCCGTCTCCGTCCTTTCGCGCCATTCCGAGTTTGATCGGGAGATCCTCGGCCAGGCCGCCCTGATTCAAGCCGGCGAAACGGCGACAGAGCGAAGGATCCAATTCATCGAGCCGGCTGCCGGCTACGGTTTGTTCATCAAAATGGATGAATCTGGTCTGGCTGCGTTGTTGAAAAAGCCGCGCCAGGTAATCCGGCGGCATCTGGCGCTTGGCGCTGCCGATTCGGTATAGATAGCCCCCCGGGCTCTGGTGAACGAACAGGCTGCGGGGCACCTCCACCTTAATGATCGGGACTCGAGTTCCTGTCGCATCGGGAAGAAAGAGCCGCTCAATGACAGGCGCAAGACCCGGCTTGATGGAATCCGTGCAAACCTCGCGCACAAAATCTTCAACCGTATCAAGATGTTCTAACGGGATACCGGTGGCGTCTCGGGTCTCATCTTCCGCCCCGAGCAGGCATACTCCTCCCCGGCTGTTGGCCATTGACGCTAGTTCGTCGGCAAGACTGTCCCGATGCGGAGCGGCGACTTTGCCCCCCGCGAATCGAACAGCCTTCGATTCGAGGTAGGTGTCTTCGCCCAGTCGCAGCTTTTCTAGTAATTCCGCAATGGTATCGAACATGTCGTTCCTCTTTCCCCTGCCGTTTCCGACTCCGTTTTAGTGATCTTATACCCCGTCTTCTGAACACAGCGTCGGCTGCTCGGCCTTGACTTCTACGCCGGAAAGCCCTTCTTCCAAAAGCGCCCCCCGGTTGGCGACGATCTTCTTGAGCAGTGCAGCTTCCATCTTGCCGGAATCGTTCTGACCCGCGAGGACATTGAGGCCGGAGTGAAGCGGCATGAGCAGCGCTGCATCACCCTCGCCGAACATTCGGAAGTTCTCTATACGAAGTTCAGATAGGTACATCGGACGTCACTCTCTGTCGGTGTTGCCGGCAACTGCTTCCTTGATTCCAACTAAACCCCGTTTCCCCATACTCCAGCACTTAAATCCTGCCGCGACTTGCCAGGATGCCCAAGCCGCTTTGGCGCAGGCATGTGCGACGACTTGGCTGGCGACTTGAGCGGCCATTTCCCATCGGGGCAGGGTCTCAGGGTCAGGCCCACGCATTTTACAAAAATATTTTGAGCGGAATTGGGTTGCCTGGTAGGAATTGACCCGGTATCCGACCGAGACAATAGCATCAAGATTGTAAAACCTTGTTTTGTATTTTTTATTGTCCGCAGCAGTTGTTTCCAAAATGGAAACAACTGAATCCTCATCTAATTCTTTGGAATCAAAGACATTTTTTAAATGTTTGTTTATTGCCGGAACCTTGACGCCAAACAACGTCGCCATGCTTTTCTGTGTAAGCCAGACCGATTCATCCTTCAAAAAAACCTCTGCTTTTACTTCGCCGGCTGCCGAGGTATAAAACAGAAAGTCTGTTCGGTTGTCGGGTAGATAATCCACGACATTTGCCCTCCTGCCATTTCAAGCAACAGGCCTGAGAGATATTAGGCCCCGACTCTATATATTCTACCAAGATATATTTACCAAAAAACGTGCATTCTTATCACTTCGACGGTTCGTGATAAGGTTATCCTATCAGCCCTTCTCATGGTTCCATCCGTCATTCTATTACCCTCTTTATTACACCCTTTAACGGTATTACCCCTTTTAATCCTTTCGCCAAAGAGCACCGGGACCTCGCCCAAGACATTCGACACCCCCTTTGGCCTGAAGATCCCGAAGAACCCTGCGAACCATATCCCGGCTTACACCCGGACAAGCTCTCTCCAAATCGCCCAGTGAAAACTCAGCAGGAAAATTCTTGATGGTCCTTGTATTTTCCGGCATCCCAGATCTCCCCTCGGGTAAGGCGATGGAGCTGTAGAATGGTCTCTTCGGATATATGGAGTTTCGCACCCTGCTCATGAATCCAAGTCAGCGCCTGCCGGTATCCCCGGACTTCCTCTTCATCTCGATCCTGCAGGAGCGGCTTGCCGAAAACGATAGTGGCAACTCGTGATTGATCGACCTCCACGCCCTCGATTCGATTGGACGATACCGCGCTTTCAATGAGGGCATGCTCCCGGAGAACCTTGAGACGTTGCGGCGACAGACGGGTGAACAGCTCCTGCTTACCTCGCGCTTCACTCAGGTCGGCAAGATACCAGGCTGTGGCAGCGGGCACGGATTCGAACTTACGAGAAAAAAGCCGCAGGGTCATCATGGCTTTTCCTTTCCGCCGGCATCCAGAACGAGGTCTAAAGGCCGTCGGAAGAAACCCTTGAGGAAAAACTTCAGGTCCATGCAGTGTTCAGAGGGTTCCATACAGTCCGCCTTCAATAGAATAGCCCTCATTATATGACATCTCGTCCGTTTCTCAAATAGTTTCAGAGAGTTTCTATGCTTTTGACTAGACAGGCGGCCATCGGGTCCGGCGGAATAGGCCGGAACTCCACGGCGGAGGCGCTTACGGTTCCGGGAGCCGCTGTGGAAGGGCCTCCCTTCGAAGCCGACGCCTGCAATCCAAACCCTTTTCATACATTGACACCCGCCTGCCCATGGAATAGCTTGATGGATATAGAGATAGGGTCTCTCCTCAGGGGCCCGATCCGGCCAACCCGTTAAGATCCCTATCAAACACGAAAAACAGCGATCGCTCTCCCATGACACGAAAAGCCCTCATGATCTGCTCGCTGCTGTCGATACTTCTCTTGACCCTGATCTGGGCGTCCTACAAGGCAATGAATCCGGAATGGACCCAATACCAGAAGGCATGGGACCAAACGAAAAAACCGGCCATTGTCGAGGTTCGCATCCCGCAATGGAACGTTGTCGACCGCTGCCCTACCTGCCATATCGGATTGGAGGAAATCAGTTCCGCTCATCCGGTCGAGGCGTTTGGATGCACCATCTGCCACGGTGGAGACGGGCGCTCTTTGGACAAGGAGGCGGCGCACGCCGGCCTGCTCGGAGCGCAGAATCCCTCTCGACTGGACGTCGTGGACCGCACCTGTGGAAGAACCGCTCCGGACGGTGCCGCCTGTCACGGGGGCCGGACGGACCTGCACCGGAGCCAGACGGAACGCGTTCCCAGGGCGCTCATGGCGACCATGGCGGGCGTCATCGCCTCGCTGCGAGTGGTCTGGAACGCTCAGGACACGATGGAACCCCGGTTTGCATCGCAGACCGTCGAGTCCCTGGACGGCAAGAAGCGACTCGATCCCGTGCCTTTTTTTGGCCCAGCTCAGGCGCCCAAGGGTCCGAACAACAGGCCGGAACTCGAAGACAGGACGGGACACCCCATATCCATATCCGGCCAATGGGCCGACGACCAATGGAGGAAATTCTGTTCGCGATGCCATCTTTGGAACGTTCGGGAAGAGGGCCACAGTGTGCACGGCGAAGGATGCGTCGCCTGCCATGTTTCCTACTCCGACGACGGGCGCTACCATGGAGGAGACGTCACCTTGAAGCAGGCGGCCCCGGTTCGCGGGGCGAAGCATCGCCTGACCACGGCTATGGAGGTATCCCAGTGCCAACGCTGTCATAATCGCAGCACTCGTATCGCTCTGAATTATCAGGGACTGATGGAGTCGGACGGTTACGGGACACCTTATCACCAGGGCGAAATGAACGCCACCCGGCTGAGCGGAGGACGAACGGCCTATCATCTGGCTCCCGATGTTCATTTTGAAAAAGGCCTGCATTGCATCGACTGCCACACGGGAAACGACGCCATGGGGGACGGAAAGATATACGACCGCATGAGGGACCAGGTGGAAGTGGCGTGCCCGGACTGTCACGGAACCTTCGAGGCCCCGCCTGAATTGCACCAAATCGAAGACGAAGGGGAATATTCCGTCTGGGCCGCCCGGTACCTGAACATTCCGCCGAACCGGCCCGGCGACCGTGTCGCCCTGACAGGCCGCAAAGGAGTCCTGATCAACGTGCGGCAGGAAGGAACGGATCTGGTCCTCTATTCGAAAGTAGACGGGTCACGCCATCGCATCAGCGTCATCACAGGCAAGAGCGGGGCGCACGGAATCACCGGCCACAGTTCCTCGAATATGGAATGCTACGCCTGCCACACGAGCTGGGCGCCTCAATGCTATGGATGTCACGACTATCGGCAGGAAGACGCCCTCCATTATGACGCGCAGGCCCGCGTCCCTTCTCCCGGCCTGTGGCTGGAAACGCGCGATTATTACCGCTTCGGCCGTCCCGCGTTGGGACGCAACAGCAGAAACAAGGTGGCTCCCTTCATACCGGGATGTCAGGTGCTGTTCAACGCTTTGAATTCCGACGGAAATCTGATCGAACCCTTCAACCGGTTCGTATTTCGGGGTGAGCTTTATGGCAACGGCATTATCAGCACTCCGGGATTTCCTCACACAGTGCGGACCGAGGTCCCCGGATGCCACGAATGTCATGCGGACCCCAAAAGGTTGGGCCTGGGAGACGGTGTGGGTTCATGGAAACCCGGTGAATTTGTCACCCTGTCGGATCCGGGTGCTGAAGGGCTGCCTTTCCGCTATTCTTTGGAGGCCCTGGCGGACAGCGAAGGCAGACCCAACCAGGGTCAGTCCCATTTGGGAGCGCGACCCTTTGATGGTGGCGAACTGAGGCGGATATTCGCTGTCAACCGCTGCCTGGTCTGTCATAGAAGCGAATTGGATCCGATCTATTCGGATTTTAGAAAAAGCCTCGAGGAGGCCCTGAAACCGAAACACAAGCAGCTCGAAGACGATTTTCTGGCCGGAAAGACCGACATGCGCTTCATTCCGCCGGATCCTACCGAAGCGGTATGGGAGCCGGAGGAATCCCAACAGGCTTCACCTTGACGGCCATTCCGACTTTGGCGACTGTTTTTCGCAATTTCGGGAACGTTATTCCGGACGAACTCAGTGAGATCCGGAAGACAGCAAGCTGCTGTCCGTTTCACATCATAAGCCTGTTTCACATCAACAGGCGAGAGAGGCTTCCCGTGGCTGCGCGCCACCCGGATGGTCTGTGCTGCCGTTGATTCCGCGCAGACCAATGCACCCACCAAAGCGCCTCAAGCGGACGGCGTGGCGCTCGCTCAAGGTTTTTCGCGGGGCGGCTCGGAGGGGCGGCTTTTTCCAAAAAGCAGTCCCTCCGAAAAGTCACACGGGATGAGGCACGGATTCTATCGGAGCGGGCTTATCCAAAAAGACCATTCGTCGGAAAACGCGGACCCCGAAATATTGGTTTCACGGATGAGAACGTTTCTTTCGTTTTTAACAAGCACGGCTGACGCGTGAGGTCCTTGGACCGACGTCCGGGCAACGATCACTCCCGAGACCATGATCTCCGGGTGGGCGGGCTGGGCCGCAGACCAATCGAGCATACTTTCATACTGAGCTTCCAGGTCCTCCAATGCTTTTTCGGAATGAGCCAGTTCTTCCTGCCGATCATCGATCCGTTCAATGAGTTG
The DNA here is from genome assembly GCA_016208165.1 of Deltaproteobacteria bacterium. Taxonomy (NCBI): domain Bacteria; kingdom Pseudomonadati; phylum Myxococcota; class Myxococcia; species Deltaproteobacteria bacterium. The sequence continues at coordinate 31,812 of JACQYL010000067.1, read as the reverse complement.
CTCGCGATCCTGTCCCAGGTTCTCCAGGGTCTTCCCGGTTTGAATGATTTTCGTGTCCAGTTCCGCCGCAACTTTTTCCAGCCGGGCCACGTTCAGCGGCTGTTCGTCCCGTCGAGCCTGTGCGAGTTTCTCTTCTACCAGTGCGAGGTCGGCCTTGCCTTCCATCAACGCTGTCGACGTTCCGGCCATCTTCCTCTTCAGAGTCACGGCCTGTTGCTCCAACCGGGTCAACATGGATCGAAGCCCATGGATCCATTCATCCTTTTCAGACATCAACGTCCGGATCCTCTTGGTCTCCTGTTCGGTGATTTCATCGATCCCCACGCTAAGAAGACAGGGTGTCGAGGGAACGGAGCCGATATCGACCGCCTTAATCCCTTTTTTTGCCGATATTCGGGAGGAAAGTATTTTCCCTTGCTCGGTAGTGACTCGGCCGCACGCCGTAATCCGTGAACCGTGGATCTCTTTTTGTACTACGACATCTCCCAAGGCTCGAATGGCCGCGTTCTTGACGAATTTAGCCCGCACATTCCCGCCGGCGCGCAAGCGTCCTCCGATAATTCCTCCCGTAACCACTACGTCGCCCTCGACGTCGATCTCCGCTTTCTGTATCTCCCCTGCCACAAGCATGCCGCCGCGAATACTCAAGCCGTCCCTTACTTCCCCCTTAACGACAATATATCCGTCAAATTGAACGGGCCCGGTCTTTGAATTCACGTCTCCCGGTATACGAAGTTCGGGCAGTACACGGATCCTCCCGTCGATGGTAACATTAGGAATGCCGTCGATGTCGGCAAAAAGCCTCAGCCCGTCTACGGAAGTCTCCGTCCCGGGTCCGTGGGGAATCCGCGAACCTCTAAATCCGGAGAGCACGACAGGTTCTCCGAAGACGTTTACGCCTTCATACCCTTCAATCGGTACGACCCACTGGGCGATCAGATCTCCTTGTTTCACCCGGGGGATCATTGGACGTTCCTCGGAATCCGCGGCAGCCATCTCCGCACTCGCGACTTCTTCCAGACGACGGGCAGGAAAATATAGTTGTAGAGGCTCGTCCGTGTCAGGCGCAGGCACTTTGCCTTGAGCTACCTTGAACGGCATCCGCGCGTACGGTCCGTCCTCCAGAAAAGCCTCTATCTGTTCGTCGTCCAAAATTCCATACGTTATATTGAATTCCTTCAACTTCAGTTTGATGTCGTCAACGGTGATGGTGGAGAAGGTATCGATCTTCGGAAGGATAAACGCCTCCAACTGATCGTCCGACACGGAAACATCGAATGCTTCCTGTCCGGAACCGGGGTGCTCGGCAGCATGAGCGGACTCCGTGAAAGCGACATTGAAACTCTCACCGCATTTTTTGCAGGCGACGGTTCTCCCTTCGAGGAATTCAGGAACTCGGTATTTCTTGCGGCATGAGGGACAGGAAGTGATCGCTTTGCCTTCGGATTCCATTCAGTACCTATGGGCTGTCAAACGTGGAGAAATAGACGTACACATTTGCCGGTGACGAACCTGCTCGATTGATCCGTCCGTCCTCTGCGCGACCGGCCGTATCGAGGATTATCCGACCGTCATCTTATGAAAACATGAGCCATGGGTCAATCCATCCATCCCGCTCGTGTGGCCGGCCGGCCTGGTTAGGCAGCACGTTCGCCCCTCCCTGTACCCGCTTCTTTTCCTTTAGGAGTTCGAAAAGCAGTCCGGTTCAGCCAAATGCCCCGCAGAAGGACTCCATCACACCGATTTTACAACCCGCTTTTACCGGCAAGGGATTTCTGATACTCTCTAACACCTCGAGGTAAACGGCTATTTCGAGGAGATGCCATTCAAAATCAGAGCGCTTTCATCAAATCGTATTTTTGGACGCAGCCGACCATCTTTGCCGGATTTCTCCTCTTGATCGGCAAATGGCTCCTATGGAGCCGAACTCCGATTCTCGCCTGTTCGTTACTCGTCATTTCCGCTTTGGCTCCGGCATGGGGTTCTGTAGACGGATGCAGATCCTGCCACAAGGACGTGGAAGAGATCGGTCCCAGCCACGCTTTTCCCTGTTCCGACTGCCATGGAGGAAACAACAAGGCCGACACCTTGCCGGAAGCGCACAACGAACTCGTTTCGAATCCTTCCTCCCTGGATGACGCTCAGCAACGTTGCGGTCCCTGCCATCGGGATGAGGTGGAAAGGGTACGACGTTCCTTGATGGCCACCGCCGCCGGGATAATCAATCAGACCCGATACGTGTTCGGTCGTCAGGAAAAAGGATCGCTCGAGTACGCCACGGCTCCCGTCGACCGCCTGAAACAGGTCCCGGAGCCTTCGGACGCGGAAAACGATCTGGTGGACGACCTGCTTCGCAGACGCTGTCTGAGGTGCCATCTCGGAACGAGAGGCGCCCGGCGTTTTGGCGATTTCAGGAGCGAGGGATGCGCCGCCTGTCATGTACTTTATGCAGACGACGGGCTCAGCCTCGACATCCACTCCAGCATCGATCCGAAAGAACCCGAGGAAGAAAGAAGAGGGCAAGGTCACCCGATTCGGCACGGATTCACAACCCGGATCCCCAACACCCAGTGTGCGCACTGTCACAACGGAAACCGAGTTGGGGCCGACTATCTGGGCCTTTTCGAACGGGACTATCATGAGGCTTATCGTTTCCTATCTCCGGATGGAAGACAGTTCTATCCGAAATACGGTCTCGACCACCATCGACTGCTTCCCGACGTGCATTTCGAGAAGGGCCTTCATTGCATTGACTGCCACGTTCAGTCCGAACTCATGGGTGACGGCAACATTTACGGAGTGGCTCGCGATGCTCTGAAGGTCACGTGCCGGGATTGCCACGGAGACCTGCGCCGGAGACCCGAGACCGTGCCCCCCTCCGCCCCACAACGCTCGAATCCTATCGATCCCGAACCGCCGATGGACCGAACGGTCCTCGCAAAAAGCGGGGATCGGATTTCAAACGTCCGCCTGCAGGAAGAGCGACTCGTTCTCACCTCAAAGGTGACGGGCCGACGACACCTCGTGCCGGTTCTTCTGGACATGGATACACAGCCCACGGATCACCGCATTGTGGAACACATGGACGGCATGACGTGTCATAGCTGCCATGCGGCTTGGTCGTTCCAGGATTATGGACTACATCTTTTCCGTGAGGATGTGCCTCGATATGAGAAATGGCGACCCCTTTGGGCGCAAAACGACCCCCAAATCCAGGAGTTGCTGGGGAAAAACCTCTCCCTGTTGGAAGAACAGTGGTCCGCGCCCGTCACCAAAGACTGGATCGATTCGAAACAACGGTCAGGCGCCTGGTATTCCGGTTGGAGCATGCGGCGATGGGACGGCAACGTTCTCGGACGGGACCCGAGCGGTCTGGTCCGGGTGTTCCGTCCCCAGTATCAATATATGATCACCTGGGTGGATGGAACCGGAACGGTCCGACTGGACAGCGTCATTCCACGCACACTTGACGGCCAATTGGGATTTGCCATGAACCCCTACGCACCCCACACGATCAGGAGACAGGTGGTCCGTTGCGAAGGCTGTCACCTGAACGCCAAAGCCGCCGGGCTCGGAGCCCTTCAAATCCGTTTGAACGGCGATAAACCCGTTGCCGTACCCCTTACTCGTCCCAGACTGGACGGATTGGACATCAGCTTCCAACTGAGCCAAATGGTGGATCTGACAGGTCGTCCGGTCCAGGTATCCACGCATGGCGGTGCACGGCCGTTCAATGCGGACGAACTCAGGCGCCTCCTCAACCCCACCCGGGCCTATCAAAAGTACCGCCTTGAAGAGTTGGGTTACCAGTAGCCCCATACCGTCAATACGCCCAATAGGACCATGGTCAGAAGAAACGCCCGGACTTCCGGCAAACGCCATTTGAATAATGGATCGTCCTCCGCGCTCGGACTTCGCCGAAAAAAGGGTAGGGCGGCCCAGAACGCCAATAACAAAGCCGGAAAAACAAGCCCCACCAGCCAGGCTGGAAAATGCTTGAGCAGTTCCTGTATACCGGCGAAAAACCAGGGCGCTGTTTCCTCCTCGCTGCTTCCCGGAGCGGACTCGAAGGGGGCGGCCCAAAGAACGGAAACCAGGATGCAGGCGATCAGCAGGACCAGCAGACACACCAATTCCCTGTACAACAAATCCTCGCTGCTGACTTTGCCGTCGGATTTCGTGAACATGCTCATGACGTTCGTTGACCGGTGTTCAATGCCTCGCGGTAGAGGCTGGGCTCGGCAAGCGCGTTCTCGTTTACGATGGCGTTATATCCGTACGGATCGGTGTCGCCTTCCGTATTGACGCATAACACGTGATCGTTTTGCGTTAGATTCAAACGTTCCCACAGTTGCCGAAACGGCTCCAACCGTCTCACGGCGATCAGACCGGCCAGTCCGGCGGCTCCGGATTCGCCGGATACCACGGCCGGGTCTCCCTCCATTGGACGCGCCAGTCTCCGCATGGCGTGGGCGGCCATGAAATCCGGTATGGAAACGTATGCATGTACGCGCTCGCAGAGGATTTGCCAGGCCAGGGGATTGGGTTCTCCGCACGCCAGTCCCGCCATGATGGTGGACAGGTCTCCGGTCACGCCCACCGGTCTTAGAGCCCCGGTTCGTCCGGATTCGAGTAAACATGCGGCCTTCACCGGCTCGACCAAAACGAACAGAGGGGCCCGGTCCGCATAACGTTTGGACAAATACCCAACGCCCGCCGCCGCGAGGGAACCTACGCCTCCCTGCAGGAAAACAGCTGCAAGACGTGGGACCCCGGCGGCCTCGAGCTGATCCGCGGTTTCGGCGAACAGGGTGAGATACCCCTGCATCACCCATGTGGGTATTTCACGGTATCCATCCCAGGACGTATCGGAGACAACGATCCATCCGCGTTCCGCTGCGTCCCGCGCCGCCCGGCGCACCGCGTCGTCGTAGTTCCCCGGTACGATCACCACCCGCGCCCCCAGACGCTCGATAGCCGCAATGCGAGCCCCAGCGGAATTCTCGGGCATGTAGATGGCTGCTTTGTGCCCCAGCAGTCGGGCGGACCACGCCACTCCCTTGCCGTGGTTGCCGTCCGTCGCCGTTGCAAAGGTAAGCCTGCCCAGCTTCGATCGGGCATCCTGACCGGCCAGTTCCCTGAAATCCAGTCGTTCGTTCCCTTTCCGTCCCAATCTCTTGTTGAGCAACCGAAAGAGGGCCCAGGTCGCGCCTAGGGCCTTAAAGGATTTCAGCCCGAAACGGTTCGCCTCGTCTTTGATCCAGACCGCTTTCAAGCCGAGGCTGCGACCGAGACCAACCAGGCCGTGCAACGGCGTGATCGAGTAGCTTGGAAGTGTTCGATGAAACGTCCGGCAGGTTTCCGCAGCCGCGGCAGACAACAGGTTTCCGTCCACACGAGGGTGCGCGCGAGTTCCAAAGCCTTTTCCTTCCACCCATTCCATCGCAACCGATCTCGGGGCCTCCCTTTCCAGACTCATCACCCGGGGGCCACTCCGCCGGAGACGGATGCTCAGCGGGCAATTGCCCGGCGAAGGAAGGCTCTCGATCTATGCTCCGGACATCGGAGATTCTGCGGTTTCCTAGCCGGAAACGTCGTACGCCAGGTCGTGTTCGGGCGCCGCTTCAACGACCATCTCGATCTCCACAGGCACCCCCTTGGGTAAACCGGCGACACCCACGGCGCTTCGGACGTGTTTCCCACGCTCACCGAACAACTCCACCAGCAGGTCGGAAGCTCCGTTTACGACTTGAGGCTGTTGTTCGAATTCCGGTTGGGATCGCACAAACCCGGTGACTTTCACTATCCTCTGGACGCGGTTCAGATCGCCCAGAAAATCCTTCAGCGTTGCAAGCAGGAGTAGAACCGTACTCCGGGCGGCCCGGTATCCTTCATTCACATCCAAGTCCGCCCCCAGGATTCCCTTCCATTCCGCGGGTTCGCCCGGAAAGGTCAAGCCCACCGGAATATGTCCGGATGTGTATACGTAAGGTCCGGTTTGCAGCACGGTGACGTAGTTACCCACCGGACTGGGAGCCTTTGGCAGTTGGAGACCCAGTTTTTTCAGCTTGCCTTCGATATCCATGATCCACCTCCAATTCACACGTTCGTGAGAGCCTATCAGCACAGGCGCCGTGTGCGATGCGCCGGCGACCCGTTTCACACCTCTATCCGCACCAGCTCGATGCGATCTTCCCGCGCGTTCCCCAATCCCAACGTATCCGCCGTGTTCAGCCAGACCGGCGCCCGGTTCTCATCTTCCAACGACTTCATACCGGCTTCTTTTCGTTTCTCCTCGATCCGACGCCATCCCACCGCATCTACGGCCACCGGATCCAACCCCGCCAAAAGGCTCGATTCCGCCCACCGGTAAGCCGGGTTCAAGGCGGGTCCCCCATGGAATTGCGCATGCGTGGCGTCCACCAGGGAAAGGCGCCATTTGTCCTTCAACAGGGGCTGAGAACACAGATCCGCAATATAGGGGTCGCACCGATTGTCGTGATACTTGTTCGGGTTGTGGATCGCCCCGAAGAAGTTCTTCATGCCCGCACTGACACCGCTCAAATCATGGTCTTTCAACACCCCTATACCAATCACGATCGTGGCGAAACGCGTCAGAATACGCGAATAGCAGGACCCCACACTTCTGTGTACAAAGGGCTCCGATTCATAGCCCGGATCAAGGGCGTCCGTGCCAAACACCCTGAAATCCTTGCTTTCCGTCTGGATATCGTAACCGGCCCGCTGCAATTCCCGATTGCTCCGGTCCCACAGCACGATGTTTCCGGGCTTCACGCCAAGAGAGACCAGTTTTCGGCAGAGGGCCCAAACCAGGGGAGGCTTGGGAGACAGTCCCGACCCGGCCAGGCAGTTGAGTTTCAGGGCAACCCGTTCATCGGGGCCAAAGAGACGCGTCGCTTCCTCGAATTGAGCGAATACGCTCTCGATCATCCTTTCCGCGCAATCCTCCTTCAGCGCTCCCGAAGAATCCAGTGCCCCTTTCGAGTGAGCCTGGAGCACCATCGAACGCTCGGGCCGGTTCGCCCCGGACGTGACCTGCCCGCCCAGCGCCGCCAGAAAGAGCCGCCTCGAGATACTACCCTTGTTCATTCCAGTTTGCTACCCCGATCAGTGCCGCTTCAGGCGGGAGATCCTGAACCGATCACTCCCCAAAAACCCGAGCCGTAAAGGTGTATATTTCTGCTCCGTCTTTCCACGCTTTGTCAGGAAGCCCCGCCTTTCGGCATGCCTGCGTGAGAAACGCTTCCCGGTCCCAACCGAATTCCAATGGCACCTGCGGAAGCAGCAACCCGCTACGATAGCCTTGCCGGATGTACAAGCCGTGCTTTCCGATCTCAATCCGATCCGTATCGTCCAGTTTCCGCAGCGGCGAAAGCACGGAAATCTCGATGCGAATTCCATCGAGTTCCTCTTCTTGGACCGGACCAAAACGGGGATCCTCGAAAGCCGCCGCCCGGGCCATGTCCGCCGTTGCCTGTACGATAGGCTTTACCCCGACTATGGTCCCGATACATCCCCGAAGCATCCCACTCTTTTTCAACGTTACAAAAAGCCCCTGTTTCGTATTCAGACAAGGATCTTCTGAAGAACAAGAGGGGGCGGGTTTCCCTTCGATCGAACAGGTAATCGTGCGCCGCGCGAGTTCCAGTAACGTCTTCCGGTGACTTTCATTCAAGTCCGTTTCGAGTTGCGCTTGGCCCGGCGCCTTTAACGCCACTGCCGCGGTATATCCCACGACCCGCGTCATATCCCCGGTCACTTCTCCGGAATGGGCGTAGGTCAGAACTCTGACCTGGTTGGCGCCCAGCTTTCGAGCGAGAAGAAGCGTTGTGACAACGGGTGCTCCTCCGCACGCTTCACACTTCCCCTCTTCGAGGTCCCTAAGGAGACCCTCGGGCTCAAACCGGCTAAGCCTCTCGAGAAAATAACCATCCAACCGTCCGGCCTCTTCCGAGTTATGAAAATGGGACAGATCCGTACTGGCCAGAATCAGGGGAGGCTCGGTCATATCCTTTATGGAAGCGTACAGGCTATCGGCAATAAGGGAGCATTCCTGCATGGTTTGTCCTCCCATCAGCACGGGCACAAAGCGGAAATCGCCGAGTACGACCTGGAGAAAAGGCACATGAATCTCTACGGAGTGCTCCCTCTCGTGCGCCTCCGGGATGGTTTTAAACACGGCTCCGGTTTCAAGGATTCGCCGAGCCAGGTCCAGGTTGACGGGAACCGTCCCCAGCGGCGTTTGATACCCCTCCACCAAGGCGATGGAAGCGCCATGGAATCGGGCGTAATGGCTCGGGCCGATAATAATCACGTTGCGGACCCTTCCACTCTGAAGTCGTTTGTACACGTTGGCCGCCACACGTCCCGAGTACTTCAGTGCGGCATGGGGCACGATCCCTGCCAGGATCGTGCCGTCCGTCTTCTCGTCGTCGACCTCATCCAGGAACGCCTGGATTGTTTGTCTCAGCTGATCCGGATCCTCCGGATACCAGGTTCCGGCCAGATTACAGGGTGGGACCGGGAGCCTGTCCGGAGCAGCGTAAACCCCAACCTGTGAAGATGCGCAGAGGAAGGAAACAAAGGCCGATACGATCACCCATCTTCTACACATCATCTTGCACCTCCAGGATTCGTACGTCTATTTCCGGAAAAAGGCTTCCCGTTACGACTCGGAGGAACTCACCGCTTTGAAGCATCCTCCGCGCAACCTCCGCTGCCACGGTTTTATCCACCGGCAAGTCATACTTATTCAGAAACGGAATCCGGAAGGCGCCTAAGGGCGCCCCTTTGAATAAGCCTTGCGGATGAACGGCCAAACGCGTCAGGGCCTCCGGCGTGATTAACGAGCCGAAGGGCAACCCGGTTACAAATTGAAACTCGTCCATCGAAAAGACCCGTTTTTCAGTAAATGGCTGATTCACGGCCTCGAGACCCATAACTCCAACCACCAGATCGGTTCCATCGGGTATGACGGGTTCGTGGGCTCGAGGCGCCTTCAATGGCTTTCTCGAAGCCCCGTCCGCTTCCACCAGGACATGGATGTCGCCGATACATTCGAAAAGCTGGGCCAGTTCAGCTCTCGAAAGCCCGGACACTTTCTCGTCGGCCCGTAATCGGTCCCCCAGGGTGATGTGGCCGTAGCGGTCGAGCAGTCGATCGAGGCGGTCCTGTGAGATGCCGTTTCCCTTCCCGGTCAATTCCAGAAAGGGGGTCTCGTCAGGGGTAGGTCTGAAGATTTTGGTGGAAGTGGTGGTGATGACCCGATGTCCCGTAGCCACGAGTTCCCTCGCCATGGCGAACATAAGGCTTGTTTTCCCTCCAGCCCCCACAAGACTGATTCTCCTACAAGCGTCCAGTTTGAATGCTGAAGACAATGGAGCCGATGACGAGGGTGAACATTCGCGCACCGTGTCGGACGCTTGTTCTCTCAGCCTTCCGAGGTCGGAAGGATCGTCCAGATCCAACCCCAGCGCCGGATTGACGGCCACGGGCTCGATCCACTCCGGATGTTCCTTCAACAGTTGACGAGCACCTTCGTCGCCCGTCAGTCTCTCGAGCCGGGACAGCAACGATCGATCGAACACGATCGGGTGCCCTCTTCGAGGCCCGTAGAAAGCTGCGCAAACAGGCTTGTCCGACTCCTGAAAACGACGGATGACCGAATCGATGGTCTGTGCACGAAGAAAGGGCTGATCACCCAGGAGCACCATGATGCCGTCCATGTTCTCCTGTTTGATCGCGGAAACGCCTATGGATAGAGAGCGTCCCATTCCCCTCTCCGGTTTGGGATTCGAGATGACGACGAGTTTCGGGTGATTCAGGAGATCTCCCAGGGCGTTCCGGACAGACGATTCGTAACCGCCCAATACGAGGACAACTCTTTGGAGTTGGGAATGAAGGGCTGCCAGTATGACCCTCTCCAAGAGGCGTTGCCCTTGAATCATGAGCAATTGCTTGGGATCGCCCATGCGGCGAGAGAATCCCGCGGCGAGAATCACCCCAACAATGGAATCGCGAGACATCAAAGAACACATTCTACAAAAGGACGAATTCGACGAACCGTTTCCACTCCCAGTACTCGCTTTGTCGTAAGTTCTTCAAGTTGTCCGATGGCCCCATATTCCAAGCGGTACCGGATCAACCTTTCGGCTCGCCGGCGGCTGAGACCCGGAACAGCGGTCAGCTCGTCCAGACCGGCATGGTTGATGTCTATCTTAAGGCCCAGTGCGAGCCGTTTGCGGGCCTCCATTGGGCAGATGCGGACTGAATCTTTAGTGGGCCCACCGACCCATTCCACCACAGATCCATGGACTATTACTGTTTGGAAGGAGGAGGCGACTGCTCCTTCCTTGGATTCGAAGCCGGCCCTACCGAGCACCCTTTCCAGCGAAGGCTCCCGGTCAAACAGACTTACGAGGGAAGAGTCCTCCGGCCCTCTTATCTCGACGGCAATGGGACCAGTGGGGGACCCGGTCTTCGGTCTTGACATCGAAACACTCTCCCGGAAGCAGATAAACTGTACGATCAACAGGATCAAAGCCAGAGCCAAGGCGGACACTTGTACGGAAACGGCTGCGCCGCTTCGAGGGATGCCTCCCCGGCGCCCCACGTGGGATTCTCGAGGTCTGCGTGTCTGATCACCCATATCAAAACAATTATAGGGGATGCCGAAATGTTTGACCAATGGAAAAATGCGACGGGGGATAGAGGAGGTAACGGTTTGTTACAGGCGTGCAAGCAGGGAAAAGAACTTTCAGAAACCGGGGATGAAGTGCTATGATATGTTTTCTGAGGGAAAGACGAGAATGAATCCAGACTTCGCCTGTTCCGGAAATGTTCCTGGAACCCGGTTTCAGATGACGCGCGGCTCACTTTCGAAAGACGGTCCGCAGGGTTTGGGATTCTATCCGTTTCAAAAGGCTCAGGCAGCGTCTGTTAGAAAAAGGAGTCCTGTTTATGACGGAAAAGGAAGCTATTCTGGGACTGATGATGGGCGAGCGCATCAAGGCTTCTCTCATTGTGGGAAACACTCTGCTTCAGATCATGGAAGGAATGAGGGGCGACGAGCTTCGAGGAGCTTTGAGCCTGTTTTCCGTGTATTTAAGAATGATCCAAAACGAGGTGTCTGTCGCGGAACGTGTGTCCCCGCAAAAGGAATGGCAGGAAATACAAAAATCGCTGGAAACCGGTGTTGTCATGGTGGATTCCGGAGTGGTGTTCGAATCGTCTCATCATTTAACCGAAGCCCTGACCCGAGCGACTACGATAAGCAACCGTACCATGAAGTTCTTGCAGGAGAAAAACCTTGTTTAGTGGATACGCGTCCATCGACGCGCAACGGCCCAGGATTTCGGTAGGAGCAAGACGGGTGTCCGCCGCCTGAATGCGGCCGAAACTGCGGCGAGCTAGGCGACAGTCTTGGAAACAGTCCGGTGGCAAGAATCACAAAAAAAGTAGTTCGGCCCTTCAATTATTTGACCGCATTTACGGCAAACACGTTTCTTGTTTCTCATATTCGCCTTCATGCGGTTTTCTTTGCGTATCGACTTGACAGATTTTCTTCTGCTCATGGTGTCATCTCTTTCACGTAAATTTGCGGTTCCACACACAACATACCGCAGTTTGATTATTATACCTAACTCGTGGAAGATGTCAACTTAACTTGTCATTTACCTTGTCAATGGAACTATCTAGGGGCAAACCGAACGCTTCTGCGGTCGAATCCAGTGCTGATATGTCTCTTCCGGAACAAGACCTGCGGGGTGAAACGCTGACGAAAACCTGTCTCCGGGAACCCGCCCTCGCACTTATTCACTCTTTGGCTCAAAAGGAAAGACGGACGGCATTTGTGGTCGGGGGAGCGATTCGTGACCTGCTACTCGGCTTGAAGCCCGTGGATTTCGATATTGCCGGATCCGTAGCGGAGGAGTCCTTTGTTCGCGAAGTGGCAAACCACCTCGGCGCTTCGTGGTTTCGCCTGGACCATCGCCAAACCGTGTTTCGAATTGTTCGGAAGGCAGACGATGAAGCAGGCCGTTTCATCGACTTCACCGGATTGAGGGGACCGACGATCCGGGAGGATCTAAGACGACGCGATTTTACGATCAACTCCATGGCATTGGACCTGTTCCACCCTGAACGGGGACTGATTGACCCCTTGAACGGCGAATCGGACTTACGGCAACGATTACTGCGCCTGTCCGATCCGTCAGCCTTCGAAGACGATCCGCTCCGTATATTGAGGGCGTACCGCTTTGCCGCACAGATCGGGGCTCGCTTGGACTTGAATCTCCAGAGGGCTTTGAAAACGAACTCCGGATTGAAAGCGGTTTCAGGGGAGCGGGTTCGAGACGAATGGAACCTGATTCTGGATGGGGAGCGCGCGAGTTCAATCGTGCGCGACATGGATCGGGACGGGGTCTTGTCGGTTCTTTTCCCTTTTATCGATCGTATGCGCGGCGTCTCCCAAAACGAATACCATCATCTGGACGTGTGGGAGCACTCGCTGTTTGCCCTGGAAAGACTGGAACAACACATCCGAACCCTCCAATCCATACCGGTCGAACATCGAAGCCGTGTTCGGGACTACCTGGCCGAAGAAATGGTGCCGGATCGAAAACGGTCGTTCTGGCTAAAGTTGGCTACCCTCTTTCATGACGTCGGAAAGCCGGAGTGCCGGTTTGTAGATCAGGGCGGACGGGTCCGCTTTTTCAGGCACGAATTCGTGGGATCGGAAAGAATCGTACCCCTTCTGGCGAGGGTCGCACCGGCTCGAAGGGAAGCCGAATGGGTCCGCAATCTGGTGAGGAATCACATGCGAATAGGACAGATTCTCACCCTTCCCAGAGTTACCCCACGAGCCATGGGCAGATGCGTCCAGCGAGCCGGAACAGATTTCTGGGGGTGGGTTCTGCTCTTCCTGGCAGACTATGAAGCCACGCTGGGACCCAAATCCGCCGGCGGAGATTTGTCTCACGTGACGCCCCGCTTGTACAATCTCACCGCCATCTACATAGAGAAGTCCTTGCCCGACAGAAGGCGCGCCCCACTGATCAACGGCAATGACATCCGGTCGATTTTCGAACTCCCACCGGGCCCGATCTATGGTAAAATATTACGACGCATCGAACTCGGTGTCATCGAGGGGAGCATCCGAACACGAGAAGAAGCCCTTGGCGAGGCTCGGAAAATAGTCGAGGGCGTCACGGGAACAACCGCGGCGCCCTAGAGACGATATGGCGGACATTATCCAATTCAGGCCCGAATCCGAGGCAGACGACAATCTCATTACCCGGAAGCCACTGGAAATGCGCTGGGGTGACTGGCAAGGCGGCTCGCCCATGCAACTGTTAAAGGAAGAATCCCGCCGTTTCGAACAATACCGCGAGGAATCCAGGAAGAAGGGACATCCTTACCCGCCGAAAACGCCGAACCACTTCTCACTGCACCACGGTACGGATGCTACTCTTTGGGCTCTTTATCGGTGGCGACGTGACGCCGATCATATGCGCGACGTGTATTATCTGGCCGGCCTGATGGAATGCATGATTCTCGTTCCCCATTCCATACTGAGGACGGTTATGGTGCGCGCGTTCTACAAGACTTTGGAGAAGCTCAAGGAAGAACTGCGGGTCAAATGGCATGGCCAAGTACACCATTTCCTGCTTCCCATGGCCACTTACCATCGAAGCGAAAATGACTTTTCCCGGCATCTTCAGGGAGCGGAGACCCTGCAGGAACTGTTTCAGGCCATCCGCGAGGAAACAGACGAACAATTCCTCATACTGGGAAGCGAATACGCATTCTACCTTCCTCAGCCCGTCTCACGTCCTGTATAGCCCAAGAATTTCCCGATGCGTACTTTGTCCGACGGCCGGGCCGGCGCTCGGAGCTTGTCCGGCCTCGCTCTTCCTTATTGAAAAACTTCGATTTTGGCTTTCTCTCGAAGTGAAGACACATATTCGTTTGTCTTTTCGCGCCCGAAGTCCTGCTCCATTCTCCGGGTGAGGGAAACCTTGATTTTGTCAAACGGAACTCGTTTGCCTTTTCGGATGTCATACACCTTGATAATCTGGTATCCGAATCGCGTCTCGACAATGTCACTGACTTCGCCCTGCTTCAGAGAAAACGCGACAGCTTCAAACTCCGGGACCATGCGCCCCTTCGTTATGTATCCCAAATCGCCCCCCTCCTTGGCTCGAGGTCCTTCAGAGACTTCTTTGGCCACATCGGCGAAATTCTCGCCGGCTTTGATTCGGCTCAAAGCCTTTTCCGCTTTTTTTCGGGCCTCCTCCTGCACGGAGGTATCCGCTTTCTCGCTCTTTCGAATGAGGATGTTGCCGACCTTATACGATTCTTCCTGAACGAACTCGTCGGGATGACTCTCGTAGTATGACTGCGCCATCGTTTCCGCTTCACCGGGCTTCAGCTCGAATCGATTATCCAAAAGTTTCTTAATACGCTTGCCGCGACGGATATTCTGCCGGAGTTCATCGAGCGACGAGCCGGCGTCGCTTACGGCCTTTTGAAACGCCGCCTCGGTAGGGTACTTTCCTTTGAATGTCTCAATGACGGAATCGACCTCCGCGTCGTCAACGCGCACGCCTTCGCGATCCGCAACTTCGTCCAACAGAATTTCCTCGATCATCGTATTCAGAACGGTGCTCCTCAGTTCCTTTCGTTCTTGATCCGTGAGCCTCTTCTTCATCGCTTCGTATCGTTTTTGGGCTATAACGAGGTTCTTCTCGAGTGCCGCCACAGTGATGGGTTTGCCGTTCACCATAGCAGCCAGTCCTTGAGTGCTTTCCTTCGAGTTGTCCGAGCACCAGCCTCCTCCTATCAAGGACACTTGGACGAACAGGGCGCAAGCGAGCGCCCACACGGCTTTTCGATTCATACGATCTCCTTTGGAATATCTATGTCGAGGTTTATGCAGAGCATATGACCTAAACGTCGCAACATCTGCATTTGATTCGAGGCGGCCCCGTCTTCAGGACCCTTCATACTCGCCAGACGATCCAGCAGTTGTCGCCTTTTGAGAAAAAATTCATTTTGCGCCTCCCAAAGATTGAAGTCAAGTTGCCAAGACCTGAGCACTTCCAACACCCGTACCGTGTTTTCCAGAAGCCGCACGCTCTCAGGCTTCTCGATCACCTGGCGCACGAGACGCTTAACGCACGAACTTGCCAAAAACGCCAGATTCTTCCTGTCCAGGTCTATGGACCAGCGCTCAACCTCGCGGGTCAAGGCCTCGAGATCCGTTCCATTGGTGTCGCTCCTCTTCAGCTCCGATTTCAGATTCAGATTAACGATGTGGTTCGCCACCACGGACAGCGGTTTCGGCAGAGGCATTCCCAGGCTTTCCAGATAACACATCAGTGGATAATTGTTTTCGTAGGTCTGCCGGTACGAGGATTCAATTTGAGCATAGTCGGCCTCGAGAACGCGATTGATGATCTCTCTTTGCCTGTCTTTGAACAGATCCGATATGTGATAGGAATGGTTGCCAAAATGCTTATCCATGGTGCGAACAAGTTGCGAGACGGACGACTTCCTGAACGCGATTCTCAGCTCTTCGAAAATGGTCTTGAGTCCGGCAATCAGTTTCAAGCGTCCCGCCTCCTCCTGCTCAAAGCATCTCGTATGCGCCTCGTATTGCCCGATTGTCGCTTGGCTCGGACGCCGCTGGAACAGCGATGATATGGCGTGGTGGGCGGCTACTCTGAAAAGGTCGACCCGGTTAGGTCGAACGAGCTGTTCGTATACTTCTTTCCCGTTCCGATATCGGTTGCTGGGCACCACCTCGAGAAGAGACAGAAAGGTGGCTTCCAACGATTCATGCGTGAATTCCTCCGCGAGTTGAAGAACCCTGTCCGCATGCTGGAGATTCTGGACGGTTTCGATGCCGGAGATCTCGTCGAAAAACCAACCGCAACTGGTGTACATCAACATGGCGTGCCGCTGCATCTCGAGCAGTTTCAGAACCCGGACCTTTTCTTCCGCGGAACGCGTCCGGCCTGCGTGAGCTTCCAGAAAGCGTTCCGCCCGCACCCTTGCCCTGTCGCTGATCACCTCGATATATGCCTCGCAAGCCTCCCATGGCTTCTCGGTATACTTGGCCGCCTCGAACTCATACAGGCCGGCGGCCAGATCCCTGAGCCAGTCCACCGCGGTTCTCAAAGGCTTCCGCCATTCCTGGGTCCACTCGGGTCGGTGGCTCACACGGCAGCCGCAATTGCTCCTCCACCTCTCTATGCCGTGTGCGCAACTCCAGGACGTATTTTCGAGAATCTCAACTTCGAATTCCGGTGGGTGGTTCTCGAGGAATTCCCCATAGTTGGTGAGTTTGGCTCCTTCGTGGGATTCGACCACGTGAAGGCAATAGGCCAGCGCCATTTCTCCATAGCGGTGGTGGTGGCCGTACGTTTCGCCGTCCGTAGCGATATGGACAACTTGGGCCCGGTTTGGGTCCTCGGAAAAGGCCCCGAGTAACCTCCCGGCAAAGCGTTCCCCGTTCATGAGGAGACTTCCGAAGGCAACTTCATGCGCAATTGCGCCGTCGTAGAAGAAGAGGGCTATGGCCCTGCCCGACGACAGCCGGCACACGTATGCGGTTTTCGGATCGATTTGACCATAGCTCGCATCCTGCCAAGTTTCCGCCTTGCCCAGTCTTCGAAACCGTTTTGCCTGAGTCGGGGCGAGAATAGTGAATTTGATGCCTTGGTCAGCCAGTATGTCCAGTGTCTCTTCGTCCACGGCCGTCTCCGGAAGCCACATCCCTTCGGGATTTCGGCCGAATCGCATCCGGAAATCGGCAATGCCCCACCGTACCTGCGTTATCTTGTCCCGCTTGGACGCCAACGGCATGATGAGGTGGTTATAGGCTTGGGCCATCGCGGACCCGTGTCCGGAATACCTCTCCATACTCAGTCGGTCCGCGCCGAGAATCGCCTCATACACGTCCGGTCTGTGCCGCTCGATCCATCCGAGCAGGGTCGGTCCGAAGTTGAAGCTGATCTTGGAATAGTTGTTCACCAGTTCCGATATTCGACCCCCGGCGTCGACTATTCGCGCAGCGGTGTTGGGGGCGTAGCACTCGGCAGTGATCCTGTGGTTCCAGTCATGGTAAGGAAAAGCGGAGTCCTGAACTTCGATTTCCTCGAGCCAGGGATTTTCCCGCAGCGGCTGATAAAAGTGGCCGTGAATACAGATGTAACGATGCATAAAACTCGATCTTGAACCGGGGCAATACTCGGCTTTAAAGTTTCGCTGCAGGGAAATGAGGCGAACCGAGCCACGGCGGATTTTCGGAAGACCGCTGGTCCATGCCGGGAATCGCACATAGGATGGTTCCGGATATGGAATCGTTTAATCGTTCGCCGGCGAACGAGGTTCTAATCTGATTTGAAAGCCGGACTCGAACGGTCAAAGGAGCCTCAGAGAGCCTGGTTACGTTTGATCCTTTCCCAGTTGAGCCGCCACGGAGGCCGTCGCTTTCCTTACAGCCTCCTCATCCCCCAAGTAGTAATGTTTCAAGGGCCTCAGCTCGTTATCCAGCTCGTAGACCAAAGGTACACCCGTGGGAATATTAAGCCCGACGATTTCTTCGTCCGAAATGCCGTCCAAATACTTGACCATGGCCCTCAGACTGTTTCCGTGGGCCGCTACCAGCACCCGCTTGCCCTCACGCAACACCGGCTCCAGGGTCTGATGCCAGAAAGGCATGACACGATCGAGCGTATTCCTGAGAGACTCGGTGGAAGGCAATGCCCCTGCGTCCAAACCGCCATATCGTGCATCGTGTTTTGGATGCCGGCTGTCCGCTTCCTCCAGTGGGGGAGGGGGGACGTCGTAACTCCGACGCCAAATATGCACCTGATCCATACCGTATTTGTCCGCGGTATCCTTCTTATTCAGGCCCTGAAGCGCACCGTAGTGCCGCTCGTTCAGCCTCCAGGAACGATGCACCGGTATCCACATCAGGTCCATTTCGTCAAGTACGATCCATAAAGTTCGGATGGCCCGTTTGAGCACGGACGTAAAGGCCACGTCAAAGACGTAGCCGTCGGATCTCAAAAGCTTCCCGGAATCCTTGGCTTCACGCACGCCTTGTTCGGACAGATCCACGTCCGTCCAACCAGTGAAACGGTTCTCCAGGTTCCAAGTGCTTTGACCGTGCCGCAATAGTACTAATTTCAGCATGAACCACCTACCCGCTCCGGCTTTTTGAACAAAATTTACCCCTATATACCCAAACGCCGGGAAAAATCCAAGCGAATTCATCCCCCGGTCCGTCCCTCGCATCTCCATCGCATCAAGGTGGAGAGACCCGTTCATCTTTTGTCACCATTCGAAACACTTCCCTGAGTGGAAAGCTTATTGACAATTTCCCGACGATCTGGTCTATTACGCACCGTAAAGCGGACCACGAAGGTCTGCTATTGTGTCTTGAGGCTGTGTTTACGCCGGTTTAGGTCTCGCTGTGTGGCGAGGTCACGCAGAGTCGGCGGTATAACTTTTTTGCTTCGAGGTCGCTGTCGGGGCCAAAGGCAGCGACGATGCCTCAGGCAAGCCGCGGAAAGTATTTTATGGGCCATGAAGACGCTCCCCCAGAAGGGGGAAGAGGCTTCATGGCTTTTTTGTTGCCGGCCGTCCCGTTCACCAGGAGGGGCGGATCGGGAAAGGAGATTGAAATGTATCTGAAAGGCGTCCTCATCGTTCTGCTGGGTGTGTTCGTTGTGCTTGTTTCTCATGTTCCGAGCCGGTCTCAGATGTCCAATGAGGAGTTGCTCCTGGAATTGAAACTATTGAAAGAACGAGTTCAAGAACTGGAGCAGGAGATCCGGCAGCGGAGCGCCGCCGGGGAGCAAAAGTCCTCCCACCAAGAGTTCGATCGTATTCGATCCGAGGACGAACGCGTTTCCACTGAATTGACGCGCCTTGGGGAGGAGAACAAGGGTATGAAAGGCATTCTGGATGAAATCTCGCATCGCGTAACGGTAAACGGCCTTGTAGAAATCGAGGCTTCCTATTCAAGCCTCGAAAGAAAAGGAGACAAAGGAGACGAGAAGACCTCCGATATCACGTTGGCTACCGCTCAGCTCGAGTTCGACGCCCCGATCCATGAATATGTCAATGCTCATCTGATACTGTTGTGGGAGGAAGACGATACGGAACCTTTGGATGTCGACGAAGGGACCATTACGTTGGGCGCTTCAGAGACCTTTCCCTTCTATCTTCTGGCCGGGAGGTTCTATCCCTCTTACGGAGAATTCAATACGTATTTCATTTCCGACCCATTGACGTTGGAGGTTGCCGAAACCCGAGAAAGCGCCGCGGCCGTAGGATATGTGGGAACGTGGGCCAACTTGAGCATTGGCGGTTTCAACGGTGATGTTTCCGATGAAGAAGATGATCGGATCAACAGTTGGTGGGCGAATGCTCAGGTATATAATCCGGAAGGGACTCTGGGACTTTTCAGGGTAAAGCTGGGCGCTTCGTATTTCAGTAACCTGGCCGATTCGGATATGCTGTCGGAGCGGGTTCCGGACCGGAAACTGCAAGAGCTGGTGGCCGGATTTTCGGTTTTCGGCATAGGGAGCGTCGGCCCGGTTTCTTTGTCGGCGGAATATGTTACTTCCTTGGACGACTTTCGTCCCGGTGAACTCGACTTCGCGGTGTTGAACGAGGAGGCTAGATCGGCCAAGCCCAGCGCCTGGAATCTCGAGTTGGCGTTCAGTTTTCTGGAGAAATTCCAGGTTGCCGGCAAGTACGAACGGTCGATGGATTTGTATTCCTTGCTTCCCCAAGTGCGTTACGGCGGCGTGTTCGGGTGGGAGATCTTCCCGTTCACCACCTGGTCCATCGAATATCTGCATGGCGTGTACGATGACAACGACGAGGATCTGGACAAGGAAGATGTGGTAACGTCGCAGCTCGCCGTCGAATTCTGAAAACCGGTCGTTCCGCGGGTCTCGATCCGCCGGATGTTCTCAGGCTTCTGGTTCCAGGGCTTCCACCCGCTTGACCAAAGGCGGGTGGGAGTAGTGGAAACGTACGTACAAAGGGTGGGGAGTCAGATTGCTCAGATTGTCCACGCCTAGACGCCTCAAGGCAGCGGCCATCGGTCTTCCCGTTTTCAACAGCTTCACTGCAAACGAGTCCGCATACCGCTCGTGCCTTCTGGATAACGCCATATACAAAGGGCTGAGAAAATAACCCACTTTCTGCCAGAAAATCCCTAATAAGAAGAGCCCGACATAAGGTTTCATGGTTACGAAACCGAACGCCGAATAGAGTTGAGGCCAATCCAGGAGCCTGTAGCTCACATACAAGCCGGCAAACATGGCGGCCTCAAAAAGCCCGAACTGCTTCCAGACGTGGCGGCCTTTATGATGACCCATCTCGTGAGCCAGCACGGCGAGAATCTCATCTTGCGAATGCGAATTAAGGAGCGTGTCGAACAAAACCACCCTCTTTGTCCTACCGAAGCCGGTAAAATAAGCGTTCGTATGGCGACTCCGCTTCCCTGCGTCCATCTGCAGAATCTTCTTAATGCGGATGCCGTTTTCTCGCGTCAGGTCCCGGACTTTTTGAGCCAGTTCCTGGTCCTTGAGCGGCTCGAACTTGTTGAACAACGGAGCGATCGCTATTGGATAGAGTACGCTCAGCAGGAGTTGAATCCCGGAGATGATGGCGAAAGCGGCCAGCCACCATCGGTCCGGAAACGCTTTGATGGTCCAGAGCAACGCGGACAAGAGGATCGAAGCGAGGAGAAGATTCAGTATTGCCGCCTTGATGTGATCCGAGATCCAGATCGCCAAGGTGGAATGATTGAAGCCGAATTTCTGTTCGATCCCGAACGTGTGAGCATAATCGAAAGGCAGATGGATGAGGAAGGAAACCGTCCCGGCCGCCAGCATGAAGATCAGCCCTGCCGGTATAAGGGTCAAGCCCCACTCCTGTATGGGACGCTCGATGCCCGGAAAAAACCCGAACACAATCATGGCAATCAGCAAGCCGTCGGAGATCAGGGTTTGAAAGCTATCGAAGTTGCTGTTCTCGATCGTATAAGCGCGCATCTTCCCGAGCTTTTCTGCGTCAAGCACCGTGCGGAAAGAATCGGGCGCCCGGTCACCCCACTTCCTCAAATGATCGCGATTCAACTTCTCGAGCCAAAGATCAAACACGCTCTGAAACACATACACGGATAGGAACACGACGAGAACGGGGTTCCACTCGATCATAACTCGTTACCTTCCCTCATTCGGAGACCGGAAGCGTCCAGCCTCGGTTTGCTTCCGGTCTACCTGTTCGAATCGTGAAAATCCAGCCTTCAGGCCTTCGAAGCGTCTTTTCCCAAGGAAACAAGGTTATCATGCCATAAGCACGTCGAAAAATTAAGGAATATCCCTGCGACCCCTTTGCTCCAGTACGGGAAGGAGGTCCGGCCGGATGATCCGTATGTCACGGTCGTTGCTTCTCCGTTTACCGGAGACGGATCATTTGCCTTCACTCCCAGAGAGAAAGGGGTGAGGGTATGTTGTATTTCAACAGGGTTTTGGTATTATGACCTTCGAAGCATCCGCTGCAACGTACGCTTCCAAAAGATTCCGACCGAGGTTCAGCGTGTCCGATACGTTGTGTCATTCGCCTTTAGATAACGTTCGAAAAAAACTTGAAGAACGGGAAGACCTGTGGCTCAGTCCTCATGCCGCCCGCAGCCGATTCGCGCTGCGGAGAAATCCTGACCCGAAGGCGCTCCATGGTCATCGGCTTCAATTCGCCATCGACGTGGATCGAGTACTCCACTCGCTTTCCTATGCCCGATACATCGACAAGACCCAAGTGTTCTATCTGATTCGGAATGATCACATTACGCATCGCGTGCTCCACGTGCAACTGTTGTCCAAGATCGCGCGAACGGTAGGGAGGCTTCTCCGTCTCAACGAAGATCTGATAGAAGCCATCGCCCTGGGTCACGACATCGGGCATCCGCCATTCGGCCATGACGGCGAGGAAATCCTTGATGCATTGTGCCGGGAGCATGGAATGCCCTCTTATCAGCACAGCATTCAGAGTGTTCGGTTCCTGGAACAGATCGAATCGGGCGGGAAAGGACTGAATCTGTCGCTGCAGGTGCTGGACGGCATTTTCTGTCACGACGGCGAGAGGCTATTGTCGTCGATAAAACCCGTCCATAGATCCCGATTCGAAGAGCTGGATCGGGATCTAGCGCGCAAACAGGAAGACCGCAACCTGGAGCCTCTTCCCGGTACCTTGGAAGGAGCCGTGGTCCGCATTGCCGATGTAATCTCCTATGTCGGGCGGGATCTGGAAGACGCCATGCGACTGAACCTCGTCCGGCCCGAGCAAATCCCGCCGAATGTGGTGAAAACGCTGGGCCGCTCCAACGGCACCATTGTGTATCGACTCGTGGAAGACGTCGCCGAAAGCAGTCTCGATCGGGACACGCTCTGTTTGAGCGAAGGGATGGTCCACGCGCTTGGCGAACTCCTTAATTTCAATCGCGAACACATCTATTCGAATCCGCTCATCAAAACGGAGCGCCCCAAAATCGCCAGACTCTACGCTGAGCTGTTTACAGGCTTTCTGGAAGATCTCCGTCTGGAACGCACGGACAGCGAGATCTTTCTGGATTATCTTGACCAGATGCAGCGAGACTATGTAGATACGCACTCACATGAGGAGGTCGTGCGTGACTTCATCGCCGGAATGACCGATCGATACTTCTTGCAGTGTGCTCGACGCCGGCTGATTCCCCAGCATCTTCCGGATCGGTTCTAAAGTAACGACAACTTGTCCGTACCCCGTTCGACTTAGAAAAGCGGTCGTTCTGTATACAGCACTAGTATTTGACGATATTGGATTTTTAGGTGGATTCAAAGCAGTTTTTGCCTTGACAAAGGATGTAGAACATGACAAGAAGTTAGGTGCCCCTGCAGGTGAACAGGTCATCTAACTTCTTGTGATTTTTGGTAAAATTTGAAATGGATTTCTGTGGTTCCTGTGGGAGGATAGACGAAGCAGTGTGTAGGTCGTCTCCATGGTTGTTCCCGACCCCATTCCAAAGAAGAACGCTGCTGTACGCCGTCCTGAAAACTTTAGAAAAGGAATGTTGCGAAAGAAGTGTGCCTTGGATCCATGCCGCTCCCCAGCGCGTTCAACTCCGTACTAGAAAAACAGGCGAGGGTACGGGACAAGTTTTTGGTTCCTTTAACATCAGCCCTTCAGTTTTGTCCCCGCTTACTTGAACATGCGGTTTCTTAAGCCACCCTTTCCGAGCCAATGCGGTCGGGGATGGCTTTTTGAGTTTTCGTTTTTTGTTGAAATTGCTTGATCCAACTTGACCAGAACGAATCCGATTTGGTTGCGCACCGTATTCAAACATCATTGTTGCCTTGCCCGGCAGCGCCAGGTTACTCGGAGGTTAGCCAGATGGTCCCAAGAAGTGGCCTCAAAGAGGGAGACGTCCTTCTCGAACTGGAAGACGTTCATATGCATTTCGGCAAGGTGGCCGCGCTTGTAGAAGTTTCGCTGCAGGTGGCAAAAGGGGAAATTCATTCCATCATAGGCCCCAACGGTGCGGGGAAGACCGTGATGATGAATTGCATCAACGGTCTCTACAGGCCCCAACGGGGAAGCGTCCGATACGCCGGAAAAGACATCGGCCGGCTGAGCCCCCACAGACGGGCGGAGCTTGGCATCGCCCGCACGTTTCAGAAGATCGAACTGTTCAGCGGCATGACGGTGTTGGACAACATCCGCCTCGGTCGTCATATCCACATGAAGTCGGGGATTGCCGCCGGCAGTATCTATGTGGGAAAGACGGCCAAGGAGGAGCTTAACCATCGTAGGTTCATCGAGGAAGAAATCATCGATTTGTTGGAAATCGAACACATCCGGCATAAGACCGTGGGAATGCTTCCCTACGGCCTGCAAAAACGGGTTGAACTAGGCCGGGCGCTGGCCCTTGAACCCGAACTCCTGATCTTGGATGAACCGCTCGCCGGATTGAATCTCGAGGAAGTGGAGGATATGGCGCGCTTCATCCTGGATGTGAACGAAGAAGAGCGCTGGAGGGTGACCTGTGTTCTGGTAGAGCATGATATGGGTGTGGTAATGGACATATCAAATCGCGTATTGGTGTTGAATTTCGGAAACGTGATCACGGATGGGACTCCCCAGGAAGTCCAGGTCAATCCGGAGGTGATCAAGGCCTATCTTGGGGAAGAAGATCTTTATGCTACGAGGAGATAATATGACCGGTCCTTCCGTCGAGATTAGTAAAGACCTGACCATACCCAAGCTTTTTCTGCAACAGTGCCGGAAATACGGCGCTTCCAGAATCGCCATGCGGGAGAAAGAATTCGGCGTCTGGCGCCCCCTTACCTGGCAGGACTATCTAGATCGAGTGAAATTGATCTCTTTGGGACTGATCGGTTTAGGCCTCGAACGGGGAGATAAGGTAGCGCTCATAGGCGATAATAGGCCCGAGGGCCTCTGGACGGAAATAGCGGCGCTCTGCGCCGGAGGCATCGGTGTCTGGCTCTTCCAGGATTCGCTGATGGAAGAAGTCAAATACATCATCGATCATTCGGACACCAAATTTCTGGTGGGAGAGGGCCAAGAAGAGGTGGATAAAGGACTTTCCATCCTCGATGAATGCCCGAAGCTGGAAAAGATCGTCTGGGACGACCCGAAAGGAATGCGCAATTACCAGCAAAACGTGTTGATCAGTCTCAAAGAAGTCATGGAACTGGGACGCAAACTGGACAGAAAAGAACCCCGGCTTTTCGAGGATCGCATCAACGAAGGGCAGGGGGATGATATCGCGCTTCTGTTCTATACTTCGGGCACGACCGCACTCCCTAAGGGCGCCCTTCTGACGCATTATAACATGCTCACCATGGGGCACAACCTCATGGCGGTGGATCCATGCCAACCCACGGACGACTTTGTTTCGTATTTGCCGTTCGCATGGATTGGAGAGCAAATGATGTCCATCTCGTGCGGACTTCAGATTGGCTATACGATCAATTTTCCCGAGGAACCTGAAACCGCTCTCGAGAACATCCGGGAAATCGGACCCCACGTCATGTTTGCTCCCCCCCGTATGTATGAGCAGATGACCCGAACGGTGCAAGTCAAACATTTGGATTCCACGTGGATCAAGCGCAATCTGTACACTTTTGCCATGAAGGTGGGCTATAAGGTCGCCAATCTCGGATTCGACAAGAAACCCGTACCCTTTCATTGGAAAGTGCTGCAGAAGTTCTGTTACTGGACCGTCCACAAGAAGCTGAGAGACCATCTCGGGCTTTCGAACATTCGAAATGCTTACACCGGCGGGGCGGCCATGGGTCCCGATCACTTTCGTTTTTTCCATGCCTTGGGCGTGAACCTGAAGCAGATATACGGTCAGACGGAGATCGCGGGAATCAGTGTGGTTCATCGAAACGGCAGCATCAAGTTCGATACCGTAGGACTTCCCCTTCCGGGCACGGAAGTCAAAATCACGGAAGGTGGTGAAATCATTTCGAAAAGTCCTTCAGTATTCCTCGGGTATTACAAGAATCCCGAAGCGACTAAGAACACCTTGGTGGATGGCTGGCTGTATTCCGGAGACAAGGGGTTCATCGATGAAGACGGCCATCTGGTGGTTTTTGACCGCAGCAAAGACGTTATGACTCTTTCGGACGGCCGCCTCTTTTCCCCTCAATACCTTGAAACCAGGCTCAAATTCAGCCCCTACGTCAAGGACGCCTGGGTGATCGGTAATGAGAGGCCTTTCGTGACCGCGGTCACGTGTATCGATTATGAAGTGGTGGGCAGGTGGGCCGATGAGAAGAAACTCAACTACACATCCTACCACGAATTGTCGCAAAAGGAGGAGATCTGCGCTCTCATTGCCAAACAGATCGGGGAAGCGAACAAAGACCTCCCCTCCCCGGCGCGAATTCATAAGTTCATCAATCTGTACAAGGAATTCGATCCTGACGATGACGAGCTAACCCGCACGAGAAAGCTGCGGCGAGCTTTCGTGGAGGGGAGATATTCGAACATTGTAGAAGGGCTCTACGGCGATCAGGAAATCATTCATATTGACACCACCATAAAATATGAAGACGGACGTGAGACGCATATCAAGACCGATCTTCGCGTGACCGATCTGGCTGTTTCAGAGGAGTAAGCAATGGAACTATTTTTGATGACGATTACAACGGGCGTCATGGTGGGCGGCATCTATGCATTGATCGCGCTGGGTTGGGTGCTGATCTACAAGTGTTCCGGTGTTCTGAACCTTGCCATGGGCGAGCTCACATTGATCGGAGCGTATGTATCCTTAAGTTTCTACGAGGCGGGTGTTCCCTTCGTTCTGGCCGTGGGTATTTCGCTGATCATCGGACTTATATTGGGTATCCTTACGGAGCGCATTTTCCTCGACAAACTCATTGGCGAGCCGGTGCTGACGGTGATCATGGTGACGGTAGGCCTTTCTTTCTTCTTCAGAGCCGTAGTCGAAATCATCTGGGGAACGGACACCCGGGTCTTCACTCCTGCGGTTTTCTCCATGGAGCCGATACGCATCGGCTTTCTGGTCATAGGCCGTGTGTATCTATGGAGTTTCGTGGTAGCTTTGTTGTTGCTCGTCGTTTTCGTGGGGTTCTTTAAATATACAAAATGGGGTTTGGCCATGCAGGCCACCGCGGACGACGAGATGGCCGCCCTCTCTATCGGAGTCAGCGCCCGGTTTGTTTACGCGGCCGCCTGGTCCATTGCGTTCATGGCTGCAGGTGTTGGAGGCAGCCTGCTGGGCAACATCAACGGTCTGAATATTTCCGTTGGGTATTTGGGCCTACTGGTGTTGCCTGCCGTGGTTTTGGGCGGTTTGAACTCCGTTCCCGGAGCCATCGTAGGTGGAATCATCATCGGCGTTCTCCAGAACCTATGCGGGGCCTATTTGGACCAATACTTCCCCGGAGGCGTAAAAGAGATTGCGCCCTTTGCATTCATGGCCGTTTTTCTGCTGTTCAAGCCTTTCGGTCTGTGGGGTTGGGAACGAATCGAGCGGGTGTAAGCGACTCGTGGTGACTGTTTCCTGTCAATTCATGAGAATCGTTGAGTAAAAGGAGCGGATCGTATGTCGACGACTTTCCTGCCTTGCGGTACCTATCACGAGAACTACTCCCAGGATCACGCCTGGTGGCAAACAGGGTTCGTTAAGGGGAAGATGATCCTCCTTTTCCTTTTTCTGTTTGTGGTCTTCCCTTTCCTCGAACCTTACATCGCAGAAGTCGAATTCATCGGCGGGGTATTTTCCTTTGCCGTATTCATCGTGATCGGATACTATGTGTTAGGAGCTTTGGGTGTTCAGCTTCTTATCGGCTATTGCGGTCAGGTCACTCTCGGGCATGCGGCTTTTATCGCGGTCGGCGCCTATACGAGCACCCTGTTGATCCTTCAGTTTCCCTGGCCGCAGTTCATGCTTGACTGGGGACTGGCATATCCCGTCAGTATTTTCGTGGCTGCCGTAACGGCCGGTATGTGGAGCGTCCTTTTCGGTCTTCCATCGGCCAAAGTCAAAGGGTTTTACCTTATTCTGACCACCATGGCCGCTCAATTTATCACCGTTGATTTTATCTTGACACAGTACGTCTCTCAAATTGGCGGACGGGGCCAAGCCTTCTCCTTGCCGCCGGGGACCATTAAGATCGGTCCCTGGCTCATGGATTCCGGTATCAAGATTTACTATTTTATGCTCGTGCTGGTCATTCTTTGCTGCGCCGGTCTACTGAATCTCCTTCGTTCCAAGGTCGGAAGGGCGTGGGTCGCCATCCGCGACAATGACATCGCTGCGGAGACCATGGGCATCAATATCGTCAAGTACAAGCTTTTTGCCTTTTTTGTGGCCGGTTTCATCGGCGGCGTGGCGGGGGCCTTTTGGGTGAGCAATCTGGCCGCTATAAGTCCGGAGCACTTTCCCTGGTTTCTTTCTCTCTGGCTGGTAGGGATTATCCTCATCGGCGGCGCCGGCTCCGTGCACGGCGCCATTTATGGCGCCATCTTCATGGGCATCCTTATCGAGATTCTGAATCAGTTTATCATGATCACGGCCGATGTGTTTCCGGCGCTTTTGATGCGGTCCATGTTCGTCAAAGACGGTTTGTTCGGGTTGGCCATTTGCGGGTTTCTGATTTACGAGCCCAACGGCTTGGCGTATCGATGGTGGCAGGCCAAGAACTACTTCAATTTATGGCCCTTTTCCTACTAATAACAAGTAACAAGGAAGGAGGTGACGACTGCTTCGGCTTTGGGTAGAGAAGTGTGGCAACTTTCCTGCAATCCGCTAAAAAGGGGGGTTCTATGAAATCCGAAACTTGCTTTAGATGGTTGTTGATTCCAGCTTTGATCGTTGTTCTGGCAGCCGGCTTTAGTGTTCCATCGGCCATGGCCGAAAAGGTGATTATCGGGGCGCTGAACGACATGACCGGCGCCACGTCTGACGTTGGAAAGGACTATGCCTTGGGCATCGCTGAAGCCTACCGGTACGTGAATGATAACGGAGGCATCAACGGCAAGGAAATCAAGCTGTACCAGTTTGATTACGGCTACCGCATCCCTGAAGCCCTAACCAAGTACAATCTGTTCAAACGACTGAAATGTAGCCTGGTGCAAGGATGGGGTACGGGTGACACAGAGGCGCTGTCTCCCACGGTTACGAAAGACAAGATGCCCTATGTGTCCGCCTCCTATTCCGCGCATCTCACGGATCCCAAGAAAACACCCTACAATTTGTTTTTTTCCACGGACTACTCGACCAATGCCAGAGCCGCTCTCACCGCCTGGTACGATAAAGTATGGCCCACCAAAGCGGACTATCAGAAACGAAAACCCCGGTTTTTGTGCTCCTACATGTTCGCTTCTCCTTACTGCAGCGCGCCCATTAAGGCCGTCAAAGACCAGGCTGTTCTGCTGGGCTTCGAGGTCGGACCCGATCAGGACGTGTCTCTCCTGGCTTTGGATACCAAGAGTCAGGTGCTGGGAATGAAGGATTTCAAGCCGGACGTGGTTTGGCATGGGAACACCACGATGAGCGTTGCGGCTACGCTTCGAGATGCCTATGCCCTCGATCTGGGCGCGGATCACATCATCAATAACTGGGGTTTCGACGAAAATCTGCCGCGACTGGCCGGAGAGGCTGCCGAAGGAGCCATCGGCGCCGCCCCTTGCGCCTTTTTCGGTGAAAATGTGCCCCTGATGGATAAGGTGATGGAGTACGCAAAGAAGTACAATCCCGGCATCCCGGCGGAAAAGCGCCTCATCCGGACCATTCAGGGCTGGGGCAATGTTCTTATCGCTACCGAAGCCATGAAACGCGCCGATAAAGAGGGATCGCTGGCAGGGGAAGGCATCCTCAAGAAAGGGTTCGAAACCATGGCGGATTGGCCCATAGGTCTCGGCGCCTCTCCCGTCACGTATACGGCCACGGACCACAGGCCCGCAGGACAGGTGAACATATATAAATGGGAGAAAGGCAAGTTCGACCTGCTGGAACGAGTGGATATGAAAGGACGTTGGTCCGAAAAATGGGAAAAGGAGTGGCTCGGCTGGTAGAAGTTCCAGTATCCCCAATCGCGAAGAAATCGCTATCCGTACGTAAAGAATCCCAAGGAGGTTAGGTCCTTGTCGGAATCCTCTGAATCGATCCTGAAGATCAACAATATTGAGGTCAAGTATCATGAAGTCATACTCGTCCTCAAAGGCGTATCCGTGGAAGTAAGTGACGGCGGTATCGTGGCTCTGTTGGGAGCTAACGGAGCCGGAAAGAGCACTACGCTGAAAGCCATTTCCGGCCTTCTCAAACATGAGGATGGAGCCGTTACGGATGGTAACATCGAGTTTATGGGTGATCGGATAGACCGGCAATTCGCTGAAAAGATCGCTCAGAAGGGCATCGTGCAGGTGATCGAGGGTCGCAGAGTGTTCGAGCATCTCACAGTCGAGCAAAATCTAAGAGTTGGCGCACACCTGCGAAAGAGCGGCAGTCCGATAAAAGACGGATTGGACATGGTGTACCGATACTTTCCTCGATTGAAAGAGAAGAGGAACGAGACCGCCGGCTTTGTGAGCGGTGGAGAACAGCAGATGACCGTCGTTGGCCGGGCGCTTATGACCGAGCCCAGAATGATCCTTCTCGACGAACCATCCATGGGATTGGCTCCCATGCTCATTCACGAGATCTTCAACATCATAACGAAGCTCAACCGGGAACAACATATTACAATCCTCTTGGTCGAGCAAAATGCCAAGCTGGCTCTTAACGTAGCTCCTTATGCCTACGTCATGGAGAACGGCCGCATCGTAATGGACGATACAGCGGAAAGGCTCATACAAAATCCGGACATCAAGGATTTCTACTTGGGCCTTACCGACAAGGGTGGCAGAAAGAGTTTCCGTGATGTCAAGCACTACAAGAGAAGGAAACGCTGGCTTACCTAACACCTTGATAAGAGGAGACCCGCATGCAAATTAGAAGAATAATCCTAGTTGGGTTGATGATCGTTCTCGCATTCGCTCTTAGCGCCACAGGATGCATACCCGTCAAACCGTCCCAGGACAACTTTAAGATGCCCACGGTTACGTTGAGCCAGGTTGAAGTTGCAAGCTACTGGGGTTGGTGGTATTACTCAAGTCAGGTAGAGCCGACCAAAGGAAAAGCCGACAATCGAGGCGCTCCGCTGGTTTTGGCGTTTGTGTTCGAGATAACCAACCCGAATGAGTATCCGGTCGTGTTGGATGATTTCAGGTTTACGGTAGCGTTCGAGGATTTCGATCTCAATACCGTAAATGCGTATGAGTCCATGTGGATCCCCGCCGGCAAAACAAACGAGCTTCGCGTCCCGGCGGTTTTCGACGCGAGAACGAGCATGATGAGCCTGGGTGTAACCGGCGGATTCAAACTGAAAGAAAAGAATGTGTCCATTTTCGATCAGCTGGAGTCTTGGTGGACGGGAATTTCGGCCTTCTCGTTCCCCGTCTATGTTAAAGAGGGCGCGGCGCAGTTCGGCGCCGACGGCGTCAGCGCGGTCGTCGCTTTCTCAGGAAAATTCCCCGAATAATCAGTAGCTTGTAGATGGTCGTCGGGCGAAATCAGACGCGCTCGACGACCCCTGAAATCCATACGTTCGGCCTGCAAGTCCGATACCGACGCAGCCTCGAAGCGTCGGTATTTCTTTGTCTTCCCCGGCAGGTCCTACCACCGCCACTCTCGGATAAAACCTCACGGCATTCTTTCCGGGACTAAACCCTCCGGCTGTCGGGAGCTTCCTAACTACGGAAATCGGGTTGTTTCATATTTTCATTGACCAGTTTTTGCTCCGGAGATTATATAGATAGGTATGAAGCAGAGCAAAGGAACGCCAAAAAGCGAAAACGTTTCCCGGGATCGAAAATCCAGGGCTGAGCCGGAGTCTTCGAACACGTCGCCTACATATTCGACCCCTCCGGCGCAATTTGATCCCCTTCGTCGCTACCTCTGGGAAATCAACCAGTACAAGCTCCTGACTCCGGAAGAAGAAAAGGATCTTGCCACCCGGTACTATGAAAAAAGGGATATGGATGCGGCCTACGGGTTGATCACTGCCAATTTGCGCCTGGTGGTCAAGATTGCCCTGGATTTCCAAAGATATTGGATGCAGAATCTATTGGATTTGATCCAGGAAGGAAACATCGGGTTGATGCAGGCTGTAAAGAAGTTCGATCCCT
>JACQYL010000066.1:74421-83799 GCA_016208165.1 Deltaproteobacteria bacterium | reverse complement strand
TTGGGCGTGGCCTCCTTCTTGTTAGTGTAATGATATCAATTGGTTGTCACCTTTTTAAT
Organism: Deltaproteobacteria bacterium; assembly: GCA_016208165.1. Lineage (NCBI taxonomy): Bacteria > Pseudomonadati > Myxococcota > Myxococcia > Deltaproteobacteria bacterium. The sequence goes on along the minus strand of JACQYL010000066.1, from coordinate 83,740 downwards.
ATCATACATTGCAGGAAGTTTCCACCCTAATTTGCGCGATTTTCTTTTTATAATAATAAGTTAGCTTCCCGGACAGACACTAATTCGGTAACAAATTCGGTAGCTTCGAAAGCGGCAGCGAACTTGTTCGATCGATACACGTGGTAAGAGGATCGATCTACTTCCTGCTCCGGGCAGTTTGATTTCCATGCGGGACGCGAGGCTGCTTTTTTAAGAAGGGTTTTTTCCCAGATGTCCCTCGATGCATACACACATACCTTGGCGCCCGCGAGCAGTCGCGTGATGGACCATCGCCCGAAAATCCTGATTGTGGACGACCGGCCCGAGAACCTGCTCGCCCTCGAAAGGCTGTTGAGGGAAACGGGGGCGGACGCCGTTCGCGCGGCCGGCGGCAACGATGCCCTGAAAAGCACCTTGCACCACCATTTTGCCCTGGCCATCCTGGATGTCCAGATGCCGGAGATGGATGGGTACGAGTTGGCCGAATACCTGAGAGGCGATGAAAAGACACGGAACGTTCCCATTATTTTTTTGACCGCCGTTTACTCCGACGAGCATCATGTATTCAAGGGATATGAGGCCGGCGCCATAGACTTCGTGACGAAGCCGTACAAGCCGGAAATCCTGCTCGCAAAGGTTAGGATCTTCTTGGAGCTCGACCGGCAAAAGCGGGAGTTGATGGAAAAGGTCGAGATCGAGAGGGCCAGGAGCTACCTGGAGAACATCCTCCTGTCCATGACCGATTCCGTCATGGTCGTCTCCGATGACGGTGTAATCCGGACAGCCAACGAAGCCCTCGTTTCCTTGTCGGGATACAGTCGTAATGAGATTCTCGGCATGCCCGTGACTCTTCTGCTCGGGGATTTCGGTTCGGCGTCCCGGGCGCTTACCATGGGAGACAAGCCCTCATGTTGTGACGCCGAAAGCCCGATATATGCTAATAGAGAAGCCAGGCTTCGCACCAGGCAAGCGGAACTGGTCCCGGTGTTGCTATCAGCCTCGGCCCTTCGCATGAATGCGGAAGCGCCCTCCGGCGTCGTCGTGGTGGCCAAGGACATTCGGGACCGCGTGGAGGCCCAGGAGGCCCTGAAGAGAAGTGAGGAGAAATACCGAAACCTGTATGAGTCCAGCAGAGAGGGGATCGCTTTTTTCGATATGAAGGGCGCCTTCGTTGATGCGAACCAAGCTTTCCTGGATATGCTCGGTTGCGGGGAGGACGAACTCAGGACCCGGAGCTTGCGAGAGCTTACGCCCGAGAAATGGCATGCCCTGGAAGAGGAGATCCTCGAAAACCAGATCATGGCCCGAGGATACTCGGACGAATACGAGAAGGAGTACATCCGTAAAGACGGCTCCGTTTTTCCGGCGGCCGTGAGGGTCTGGCTCACCAGGGACGATCATGGGATGCCCAGTGGTATGTGGTCCCTTATACGAGATGTGACCACGCAGAGGCTTGAAGAGCAAAGCCGGATCATGACGGAGAAGATGTCGGCTTTGGGCATGATGGCGGGAGGCATGGCCCATGAACTCAATAACCCCATGATGTGTATACACGGCTTTATCGAATACTGTCTCAAGCACACGCCGGCGGAAGACAAGAAACATGAGATTTTGGGAGACGCACTACGCGAAACTGAACGCTGCATGGATCTTGTGCAGAACCTTCTGACATTTTCTCACACCGGGCATGTCGACGGGGAGGAGTACCGAAAGGTGCGGTGCGAGGTCCTCTTTGATCGGGTCTCGAGGCTCCTGGCCTACCGGTTTGAAAAGCAGGGCATTCGCATAACCAGGCGAATCGCCGAGGAGAGCCGGGAGATTTGGAGCAAAGGGGAAAGCATGCAGCAAGTCCTCCTCAATCTCATGACGAATGCCCTGGACGCCGTGAAAAACGCTCCCAACAGGGAAATCCTGTTCGAGATGCAGCCGGCCGGAGAATTCGTCCGGATGACGGTCGGCGATACGGGTTGCGGCATCTTGCCGGAGCACACCAAGCGGATCTTCGATCCCTTTTTTACCACCAAACGTGTGGGTGAAGGCACGGGACTGGGCCTTTCCGTAACGAAAAGCATTGTCGAGTCTCACGGTGGTAAGATACACTGCGAAAGCGAGGTGGGGAGGGGGACCAGGATGGAGGTTCTGCTGCCGGCGAACCGGATTGAAGATCGAGCTGGGAGGTTCTCGTGATTAAACGTATTCTTGTAATTGACGACGACGAGGCCATAAGGAAGGTCTTCCTGCTTGCCTTGGAGGGGACTCAGTTTCAGGTGGACACGGCGCCATCGGGCGAAAAGGGCCTGGAGATGATGAGAGAGCAGGCGTATAACTTGGTGTATCTGGATCTCAGGATGCCCGGAATGAGCGGCGTAGACACCCTGAGAGTGCTCAGGACGATCGACGGCGCGGTTCCCGTCTACATCATCACGGCTTACTATGGTGACTTCGCGGAACAGCTGAGAAAGGCCCAGGAAGAGGGCATGGACTTTGAACTCATGAGGAAGCCGCTTACCTCGGCCCAGCTTGTCGGCCTGACCAGAGGCATCCTCGAAGGAGCGGCCGTGTATTGAGTGAGATGGTTCTCCTGTCTCCCATTCAAGGCAGTGAGTTGCGGAGGGACGATTCCGCGTCTTGAAGTTCGATGGGCCGTTCTCCAGGATCTCTTAGTCCATCCTCTATCCATTGGGGGGTTCCATGTTCGAATTCATGCTTTTCATCTCGGGACAGAGCGCTCGATCCAGGAGGATCATTTCAGATCTGGAGTCTTTTCTATCGGACGAGCTTGGTGGGCAATACACCCTCAGGATCGTCGACGTCATTGAACATCCTCATATAGCCCAGGAAAACGGGATCCTGGCTACTCCCACACTGCTGAAAACCAGCCCTCCTCCGAAAAGGATATTGGGGGACCTCAGCGGTAAGAGAAAAGTGCTCGATCAGTTGGGTCTTGGCCCACGTCCCAAACCTTCCAGGTGAATCCTTCCCTTTCGGAAGGATGGCCGACAATTCGAGAATCACAGGCAGGGGTTTAACAGATGGAGAATCCGAACCACTCGCTTCGTGAGAGTGAAGAGCGATTGAGGAAAATCATCGAACACAACGCCGACGGCATCCTCGTAGTCAATCGGGAGGGCGTGGTCCGTTTCGTCAACCCGGCCGCCGAATCCCTTTGGGGCCGGCCGGCTCGGACGCTGACGGGGATGGACATCGGGCTTCCCATGGTCTCGGATGAATCCACGGACGTCCATATCCTGCACGCTTCGGGGACAGAGGTCATCGCGTCCATGCGGGCCGTTGAGATCGACTGGGAAGGGGAACCTTGTTTCCTGATTTCGCTTCGCGACGTTACCGAGAGAAAGAGGGCCGAGGAAAGGATTCGACATCTCAACAACGTGATCCAGGCCATTCGAAATGTGAACAAACTCATCACCAGGGAAAAGGACCGGGATCGACTCATCCGGCTTGCCTGCGAGAATCTGGTGGCGACCAGGGGGTTCAACAGTGCGTGGATTGGGCTCGTGGGTTCATCGGGAGCGTTTGTCCGTTGCGCGGAGGCGGGTATAGGGGAGTCCTTCCTGCCGTTCAAGCAGCGGCTCGAACAGGGATACTTCCCCTGGTGCGCCCAAGAGGCGTTGGCCGGTTCCAACGTAAAGGTCTTCGAAGATCCTTCCGAAGGATGCGGTGACTGCCCCTTTGCCCAAGCCGGATGCCGGCGCGCGGCGTTTTCCGTCCGGCTGGAAAACAACGGCAATGTCTACGGCGTTCTCATTTCTTCCGTGCCCGACGCCTTTGCCCAGGATAAGGAAGAACAGAGCCTGTTCCAGGAGGTGGGGCAGGACATCGCCTTCGCTTTGAGCAATATCGAAGCGGAACAGGAAAAAAGAAAGGCGGAACAGGCTTTGAGAGATTCGGAAGTCAGATACAGGAGCCTGTTTCAAGGAGCTTCCGAAGGAATTCTGATTGCGGACGTCGAGACAAGGAAATATCTTTTCGCGAATCCGGCAATATGCGAGATGTTGGGATATACGGAAGCTGAACTAACGGGGATGAGGGTGGACGACATTCACCCCCGGGAAGTGCTCTACCAGGTGATCTCCGCGTTCGAAAATCGAATTGGAAAGGAAAAGGTCGCGGTATCGCAGGTCCCCTGCCTGAGGAAGGACGGGACGGTCCTGTATGTCGATATCACATCGACCCCGACGGTAATTGATGGAACGCTTTGCAGTGTGGGTTTTTTCACGGACACCACCGAAAAAAGGAAAGCCCACGACGCGCTGAAAGAAAGCGAGGAGCGCTTCAAGAGCCTGTTCGAATACTCACCCGACGCCTATTATCTGCACGACCTCGATGGCAGATTTGTTGACGCCAACAGGTCCACGGAGGAGTTGTGCGGTTACAGCAAAGAAGAACTCATCGGGAAACGTTCGCCGGAATTGCGGCTCTTGCCCGAGGATGAACTGGAGAAGGCTGCAGAGATTTTGGGGAAGAACGCCCAGGGCCTTTCCACGGGCCCGGATGAACTCATTCTGAACCGTAAAGACGGAAAGCAGGTCCGCATAGAAGCGCGAACCCTCCCTTTAACCCTCAGCGGGCAAGCTTTGGTGTTGGGCATTGCCAGGGATATTACAGAACGAAGGAAGCTGGAGGACCAGCTACGGCAGGCCCAAAAGATGGAGGCGGTTGGAAGACTGGCCGGAGGTATCGCCCATGATTTCAATAACTTACTCACCGTCATTTTGGGCAACGCCGAAGTGGCCCTCATGGACTGCGGCGCGGACGAGCCCTTGCGTGAAATCTTGGACCAAATTCTGAAGGCCGGTGATCGGGCGGCCGCTTTGACGCGCCAACTTCTTGCCTTCAGCCGGAAACAGCTGCTCCAGCCCACCGCATTGAATCTTAACGACATGGTCCGGAATATGGAGAAGATGCTCCGGCGCATCATCGGTGAGGACGTTGAAGTTAGGAATATCGTCGCTCAGGACCTGGGTCAGGTGGAGGCGGACGAAGGGCAGATGGAGCAGGTGATCGCGAACCTGGTGGTTAACGCTAGGGACGCCATGCCCCAGGGGGGCAAGCTCACCATCGAGACGGCCAACGTGGATCTGGATGAATACTATGCGGAAACCCACGTGGACGTGGCGCCCGGGCCGTACGTGATGCTGAGCGTCAGCGACACGGGCATCGGCATGTCCCGGGAGATCCAGGCCAAGATCTTCGAGCCGTTTTTCACTACCAAGGAGATGGGGAAGGGTACCGGCTTGGGCCTATCGACGGTATATGGAATCGTCAAACAAAGCAATGGAAACATCTGGGTCTATAGCGAAGTGGGCAGAGGCACCACCTTCAAGATCTACCTCCCCAGGATTGACAAGGAATGTCGCCACGTCGACGAGGCAAGACTCCTGACCGAATCGTTCGAGGGTTTCGAGACCATTTTGGTGGTGGAAGACGACGTCCAGGTCAAGAACCTGACTCTCAAAGTCCTCCTGGGATATGGGTATACCGTTCTGGGAGCGGCGGACGGACCGGAAGCGCTTCAGATCTCCGCAGCACACGAAGGGAAGATCCACCTGTTGGTCACGGACGTGGTTATGCCCGGAATGAGCGGTAAGGTGTTGGCCGATCAGATGAAAGTTCAGCAGCCCAAAATGAAAACCCTGTTCATGTCGGGCTACACCGATAACGCCATTGTCCACCACGGGGTCCTCGAGGGAGGAAGTGCCTTTCTCCAGAAGCCCTTCGCGCCTAAAGTCCTCGCCCGGAAGGTGAGGGAGGTGCTGGATACCTGAAAGGGAACAGCGTTAGGTACCCCTCCGGACGCGTAGGCATTTTGAGAAACATCCGAAGGAAACCTGCTTAAGAAATGATTCCTTCCACAAAATGTAGAGCGTTTCTATGCGTTGCGCTGGAGCCGGCGGTAGTTATTTGGGTCGCGGCGGCATGATGCTTATCAAAACACGCAACCTCGCAAGTTACCGTTCTTGAAAGGGCAGGAAACAGGTCCGCTTCATCCTTCCGACAGTAAGTCCAAGACCGACTCCGCATACGGCGTCATGCCGCTCCGGCTGCGACCCTCCACTGAACATTGGTCCTCTGTTCAAACAGGCATGTAGGACGGCGCTATCACTCTTCAAGGTCCGTGTTGCGCAATGGGCGGAATTCCAGGACACGGATCAGCTGGGGCTCGTCGGATCCGGGAAGCAGCTCGACGGAAGCCCAAACCGCTTGCCGGGCATAGCCCAGCAGAGGTCGTGAGTTCTCATCGGCGTGTACGAGGTAATCGGTGTCATTGAATGTGGAAATCAACACCGCCGTTATCACGCCCTCGCGATCCCATGCCGCCGGAACCACGATCCCACTAATCGAAAATTGCGTTTCCATCCTCTATCGTTAATGTCCGAACATCGGGTTATATGTTGTTTCAACGAGTACTTATCATGGAAACAAATCTCGTGCCATAATTTAACCTGTTGAAACTATGGGGAAAAAAATAGAGGATATTGGTAGATATGAAATTGAATTTCCTTTAATGAGCAGATAGAATTCAAAAATTCAAACTTTGGGATGCGCGGATCATTACTTCGGGGAAGCGTCGGATCGCGCTCGGAGCAGGGCGCATGCGGATCCGCCGGATGAGGGTTAAGTAGGAAAACGAAGTAAGACCGAAAGCGAGGGGGGATCGACCTCACTTGTGCCCGAGAGGGGGATCGATTTCCTCTATGTTATTAATAAGCCAAGGATTTCATGAGCAGAAAAGCCGACATGAAGGCCGTTCTTGTGGGCTCCGACAAAGACATCGTGATTCAGGATGCGCGCCGGTTTCTTTCCCGGGATTTCAGTGTCAACTTTGCGCCTGACGCGCCCTCCTGCCTGAAAACGTTTCAACAGAAGCGGCACGATTTCGCTTTTATCGACATCGATTTTCTCGGAGGCGTCGGCGGCGCCGAGAGTTTCCATAAGTTTCCGGAGTTGCTCCAGCCTTACTCGAAAGCAGGCGTTTGTGAGAGCCGGTGCGAGTGATTACGTCACGTACCCATTTTCAGGGGAGGAGATTTCCCTGGTCATGGACTCGATTCTCGAGGAGCAGAGACTGAAATCGGAACTCAGCCATCTTCGGGAAAAGCAGCTGCTTTCCGATATAGGGGACTATGCGCGCACGGACTCACCCGTCATGCGTGAAGTGATGGAAAGGATTGTGACCGTGGCCCCGACACGGACTACCGTGTTACTGATCGGAGAGACGGGCACCGGAAAAGGGGTTGCCTCAAAGCTCATCCACTTACTGAGCAATCGAGCAAAGAAGCCCTTTATTTCCGTTCATTGCGGCGCCATACCCGATACTCTGCTCGAAAGTGAATTATTCGGACACGAGAAAGGGGCATTCACGGGTGCGATCCGGCGAAAGATCGGCAAATTTCAACTCGCGCACGGCGGCACCATCTTTCTGGACGAACTGAGCACCCTGTCGGCGTCGGCCCAAATCAAACTCCTTCAGGTGCTCCAGGAGAAGACGTTCAGTATGGTCGGCGGAGACGTCGATATTTCCGTTGACGTAAGGATCGTCGGTGCTTCGAATTCGGACCTGAATGAAATCTGCGAAAAGGGGACGTTTCGTAGAGACTTGTATTATAGACTGAGTGTATTTCCCATAGAAATGCCGCCCCTCAGAGACAGGATCGAGGACATTCCCCTGTTGATCGATTCCTTCCTGAAGGCTTTGAACCGCGAATATGAAAAGAACATCACCGGTGTTGACGAGGAGGTGCTCGAAGCTCTCAAACATTATTCGTGGCCTGGAAATATCAGAGAGTTGGAAAACGTCATCGAACGGGCATATATTCTTGAAAAATCAAATACATTATCTTGGTCGGGTTTCCCTATGGAAATAGTGACGTTCAGACCCGTCCAGCCCGGTACAGGTAGCGGAAGCAGGCCCACATTGGCCGATGTGAGACTACGCGCCGTAGAACAGGCGGAAGCGCTGTATCTGCAGGAAATCCTCTCCCTGTCCAGCGGCCGAATTGACAGGAGCGCATCCATGGCGGGAGTGACCGCTCGCCAGTTGTATAATCTCATGGCGAAGTATGGAATCCGAAAAGAGAAATTTAAGGGCCAATCGAATTAGTAGGTAAAGCCGGACACCTATTGCAGGACCACGACGAGGTGACTTGTAGTTTCACGATGGGTCGAATGGATGAACCGTTTCGTTCCTCTCTCAACGGAGGCGCCGACTATTTGCTTGGAACGCAGAAAGAATGCATTTTGAAGAAAGAAGAAATATCGTGTGGCTGGGTCTGGATCTCCATATACCAAGATTGGGGAGCATGTCATGCTCCCTAGGATCTCCTGAGCGGGCCACGAGCCAATGAACCGGTATTGCCATTTCTTATGCGGTTATTTTGAGAATTCGAACTTCTTATTTCCTCAAGTTGGCCTGGCTCAGGCAACGGAGTACGATTCGCACTTGAAACGTATGATCTGCACGGAGCCTCTCATGCTCATTGCCTTAGGGCGCATGCCGTACTGGGGGGAATATCCCCCCTTTTTTGGGAGCGTTCCGTCTCCGTCGAAATAGAAAGCTACCTGAAAAGCGTGGGAATTGGAATCCGGTGACCGGTTTGCTCGCTTTTATCGACGAACAGGGATCCGGAACCGGGGCCTTGGGACGACATGGGGACGGAGTGTGAACGCAACTGCGAGGCGCGCGAAGGGCAGGGTGGCGAGCCAAGCTGTCGGCGCGGAAGCGGGCGAGTGCTCAGTCCCTCCGAGTGGAGCCTCGTCGTGGGCGGAAGTCCGGGGAAATCCGCCGGCGGTGGAATTCCCCGTTACAGGCGCTGTCTTCCCACTGATATGGATACATCCGGAAACGGAGCGCTTAGGGGCGCACCTTCGCCGTGCCTATCCAAAGTGGGACGCTGATGTCAGCCGCGGATACGCCGCAACTGGGAGACGGCCTGGGTGAAGTCCGGGCTCTTTTTAAACAGAACTCCCAGATACGGAACATTACCTCTTCCCAGGTTCTTATGATCGAAATCCGGATCCGCCTGTAAGGCCCGGATCCAGTTGATCAACTCGCGAGTAGCCGGCTTTTTCTCGATGGCCTGCAGGTCCCTCAGATGGTAGAAACTCTGGATGCAGACGTCCATGAGGTCCGACCCCAGCGAGGGAAAATGAACCCCGAGAATTGTGCGCATCATATCCGGTTCCGGGAACGCGATATGATGAAAGTTGCAGCGTCCGAGAAACGGATCGGACAAGTCCTTTTTTGCATTGGACGTGATGATCACTACCGGCCGGTTTATGGCCTTCACGGTCTTATCGA
>JACQYL010000066.1:0-74304 GCA_016208165.1 Deltaproteobacteria bacterium | reverse complement strand
AGCATGTCGTCCTGGAAGTCCGTGTCGGCCTTATCGATCTCGTCGATGAGGAGAACCACCTTGCGATCCGCGACAAAGGCCTGACCGATCTTGCCCATTCGGATGTAGTGCTCGATATTGCTCACGTCCCGGTCCGAATCCCCGAAGCGGCTGTCGTTCAACCGGGTCAAGGTGTCGTATTGGTACAGACAATCCACCAGCTTCATGCTGGACTTGACGTTCAACACCAGAAGAGGCATTTTCAGGCTCTCGGCGATGGCGTAGGCGAGCATGGTTTTCCCGGTTCCGGGCTCTCCCTTGAGCAACAGAGGCATCTCCAAGGCCATGCTGATATTCACGATCTTGGCTAGTTCTGCGTCCAGTACGTAGCGGCTTGCTCCGGTAAACTTACTGTTCTCTTGCATAAGATAGGTTCACTCCTGTTGATTTCGGCTCCCGGCAAAGTGCGGGGAAACACTAACAAATTATTCATGTGTCCGCTTATGTCAAGCATTTTCACAAAAGCGGGATTAGGAAACAAGCGCGGTATTCATATTAAGTGATTAATATTACGGTATAAAATAGAAATAGGCATCCATCCGTGGCTGTCGAGAAAAGGCCAAGCTGAGTGTTTCGTCCGGGATGGATCCGGGCGGCGGACCGAACTAGCTTGCAAAATCGGTCGAATGCCGCTATCCATAAGCCAGGGCTTTCCGAGATTCGGAGGCTTGCGAAACCAAGATGAAATTCCCCTGACAGGCCATAGATCATGGACGCCAGACCGTTTTTCGACAAAAAGGGAAGCCTTCGCTTCTGTCTGCTGTTCGCAGTTCTCGTGTCCGTCTTCTACAGTCTTACCTCCCTGCAGGTGGTAATAAGTCATGTGGATATCACGACGCCGGTGACATCAGCCGTGATTAAGACGACACGGCTGCTGGTGGATCTGTTGGGGGCGCCTGTTCGGCTGGAAAACGCCGACCTCGTGACCCCTGGGATGCGACTTCGGATATCGGATGACTGCAATGGAATGATCGCCTTTATCATCTATATGTCGGCCGTTCTGGCCTTTCCCAGCCGATGGCGAGACAAAGGCATCGGAATTCTGATGGGCGCAGTGCTAATATGGACCCTCAACATCCTCCGGATCTTGATTCTGGTGTACGTGGCCCTTTATTTTCCTCAATTCTTTTTCGAAACTCATATCTATGTCGCTCAATCCGTCGTCATTGCGGCCGGGGTCGTCCTCTGGTTCTTCTGGGCCCAGTCGGCTCTCCGGGCTGCCGATTCGACCCGCCCTTCTACTGCTGCTTAAGATCGCTCTGGCTTACGCCGTGTCGGCGGTCCTGCTGTACCCGTTTAAAGTGCCTTACTGGAATCTGCTCGCGTCCTGCGGCGAACGGATCTTCAATCTTGTCGAACCCACGCACCCGGTTGAACTGGCGCTGGAGCGATGGGTGATACTGGTTAAGCCCGCGGAAATGAACCTCGGCGCCGGAGGCCATGCGCCTGCGATTTCCGTGACGCTGGTCTCCTCCAATGTGCTGCTCACCCTGGCATTGCTGCTGGCCACGCCCCGACTGTCCGTACGGCGCAGAATCAAGGTCGCGGCACTAGGCATGTTTATCCTTTTCTTGAGTCATGTGGCCAATATCGTGTTCGAAGTGAAGATGCACTATATAACGTGGTATGCCTCTTTATTGGGGATCCGATATGGCGCCTTCGAGGCCCAAACGATCAAATGGATCTGCGCCCTGTTTCAGTATTTCAGAGCGCAGCTCTTTCCTTTTCTGATCTGGGGAACGTTGTGTTACAAAGATCTGTTCCTTTCCCTTGGGACGCAGCCGGCCAAAAGGGTGGGCAAGAATCAGACCTGCCCGTGCGGAAGTGGGGCCAAATTCAAGCACTGCTGCGGCAAAAACGTGGATGAACGGCAGCCCGGCCCGAATTAGGCCGCCTGTGGTGTTAACCCTTTCTCCGCTCCCGCGTTGACATTAACGATCGTTTCGAAAAGATCTCGGATGGAAACGCGCCTTCTCGTCCGGCAAGTCGGGAGGTCATGCGGCCCGGTCAGCCCCGGGGCCCGGTCAGCTCCGAGCGGGTTTCTCCTCGAACCGGTTCAGATACTGTCTTCGCCGCGCCATCTGCGCCAGCACGTTTACGGCGCTCTCCGGCGTGGGAAAAAACACGCCCGAATAGTCACACCCTTCCAACTGAAACTGGGAACCTTCTCCGGTGGGCGCCAGGGAAACACCCACGATGGGCTTGTGATACGCTTCCATGAGCCGCAGAAGATGCTCGGCGTACTTGGCTTCGTAGTCGGAGATGGCCTCCATGACATCGTCGAGCATCCGGCCGGTCACTTCCGGGTTCATCTTTCGAGTGGAGTCCATCTGAAGTTGCGCCAGTTTCTTCCTGCCGATGATGCCAAGGCAGATGACGGCGTCTATTCCGTCCCATTTAACCAGTTCCTCGACGGCCACGATGGGGGCTTGCATGTCCAGGGTTCCCACCAAATCGATGGGGTTGGCCCGGCTCCAGAAGGGGGGCAAATGTCGATCGATCTTCTTGACGATGTGCTCAGGTAGCGGCGGTATTTCCAGTCCTGCCTCTCGACAGGCGTCGCAGGTGACCACGCCCCATCCTCCTCCCAGGCTCACAATGCCCACCCGGTTCCCCGGAGTCAACGGAAGAGAGGAGAATCCCATGGAAAGGTCCAGAAGCTCGGAAGGCTTCCGGGCCAGCAGGACTCCGGCCTGGCGGCAGGCGGCGTTAAACACGCGCGTGGATCCCGCCATGGACCCGGTGTGCGAGGCGGCCGCCATCTTTCCGGAGTCGGTTCTGCCGCCGTTCAGGGCGATAATCGGCTTTTCACGGGAAACCCGGCGGGCCACCTGGACGAACCTCCGGCCGTCTTCGATGCCTTCCAGATACATGATGATCGTTCGAGTAGCAGGGTCGGATTCCAGGTATTCCAAAAAATCGGTCGAATTGAGGAAGCCCTCGTTACCGGATCCGATGAAAAGCGAGATGCCGATTCCCTGTCCCGTGGCCCAGTGCATCAGCTGGACACCCAAATTACCCGACTGTGATACGAACGCGATAGAGCCCTTTCGCGGCCGGGCGTGAGCCCCGGTGGCGTACAAGTCCGAGTGGGTCGAGATAATGCCCATGGTGTTTGGACCGACCAGGGGCAATTCATGCTCTTGACAGAGATCCACGATGTCTCGTTCTATCTGCTTTCCACGATCGTCGGTTTCGCTGAAGCCGGAGCTGATCAGCACCACGCCTCCCACGCCTTTCTCCGTGCATTCTTTAAGGACGTCAGGCGCCGTGTTCGCGGGGGTCGTAATCAACACCAGATCCACCGTCCCGGGCACGTCCCGCAAACTCCTGAAGCACGGTAAACCGCAGATGTTCGTTTCCTTCGGATTTATGGGATATACCGCTCCGGTATATCCTCCGGCCAGGATGTTGCACAGGATCAGATATCCCCATTTTCGTATGCCGCTGGAGGCTCCTACAACGGCGACCGAGCGAGGGTGGAAGAGGGTGTCGAGGCGCGAAAAGCCGTTGGCCCGCGATCCCTGCGCACAAGGAGCCTTTTCGGGAGCGAAACGGTCTGATGCTCCAGTTCGGGTAAGATCATCACGAGGTATCATGACATGGGTTTCCATTTACGCTTTAGGGTTCCGCATTCGAAGCGGATATGGACCGCGATGACGGCTCGAGTCCTCCATAGCGGCTTCCGGATACCCCCGAGAAGAACCGAGCGGGCAGGGCGCCTCGGAACAGGCCAAACCATTGAACGGTATCAGGCCTCGAAGTCCGTAGAGAACGCCTTCTCCGCCTTTTCCAGTTCCGCCTGTCGGGCCTCCCATTGGGAAAGCAGGTAGGTTAGTTCGGACCTCAGGCCACCGTACTCGTTCATGAGAGGTACGCTCTTCTCGCTGTCTTGGAACACGGCTTCCTGGGCAAGAAGTCCGGATATTTCCTCCTGTCTCTGTTCGAGTTTCTGAATCCGGTCCTCCAGGCTTTCTATGCTTTTCTTGATGGGGCCGATGGCATTGCTGCGTTTCTTCCGAAAAAGCGCTTCCTCTCGTTTTCGAACCTGACGTTCATCGCGGCCGCGTTTATCGTCGGAAGGACTTCCGGCTTTGGCCTGTTCTCCCTCCCGCACCGTGACGGTTGATTCTTCCAGCAGGGAAAGATGATGAAAGTACTCCTCGAGATTACCGGGATGTTCTTCAATGCGTTCGCCGGAAAGGTCCCAGATACGCGTGGCCAATCGATTCACGAAAGATTGATTGTGAGATACGAAGATGAGGGTCCCGTCGTACGGATCGAGGGCCTGAATCAGGGCCTCGGAAGAGAAAAGGTCCAAATGGTTGGTGGGTTCGTCCATCAGCATCAGATTTCCGGGGGCGGCCAGTAACTTGGCCAAAGCCACCCGGGCCCGTTCACCGCCCGAAAGCACGCCCACGTGCTTTTCCACCTGATCGTCCGAAAATAGAAAGGCGCCGCACACGCCTCGGATAAAGGAAAGCGAGGTTTTGGGGGCCGAAGTATACACTTCATCGAGCACCGTTCTATTTTCGCGCAGTTGGGCCGTGTGGTGTTGGGCGTAATAGCTCATGACCACGTTATGCCCCGGCGTTACAGTGCCCTCATCCGGCGTCAATTCTCCTGCGATGATTTTCAGAAGCGTTGTTTTGCCGCAACCGTTGGGACCGATTATGGCGATTCTGTCCCCGCGCAGGACACTCGCGTCGACGCCCCGGAATACCGTGTTTTCTCCAAAACGCTTGGAAAGTCCGGACAACGTGAGGACCACGCGTCCGGAGCGCTCGGCTTCAGGAAAAGAAAAGCTCAACGTTTTTCGAGACGTATGGGTGGCCACCAGTTCGAGTTTTTTCACCATTTTGATTTTACTCTGCGCCTGGCGAGCCTTGGTGTTTTTTGAGCGAAACCGCTCGATGAATTTCTGCGCCTCCTTGACCTTCTTATCCACGTTTCGCGCTTTGTTCTCGAGTATGATCCTTTCCTGTTCCCGGGACTCGAGGTAGGTGTCATAGTTTCCCGTATAGGCTCGAAGGCCTTCCGATTCAAAACTCAGCACGCGCCGGATATGTCGGTTCAAGAACTGACGATCATGGCAGATCAGGATCATGGATTGGTTCCATTTTTCCAGAAAGGCGTCGAGCCATCGGACCGACGGCACGTCCAAGTGATTCGTGGGTTCGTCCAATAGCAGCAGGTCGGGCCTCTGAAAGAGCAGGGCGGCCAGAGCGGCGCGCATTCGCCAGCCGCCGCTGAGGGCTTCTACGGGTCTTTGCGCATCCTCGGGTTTGAAACCGAGTCCGTTGAGGATTCGTTGCGCTTCGTGCGGTGAATAGTGGCGTTCAAAATGGCTGAGTTCCTCGTGCAACTCCGCCACTTCGAGCGCCGACCGATTCAGCTCGTCGGGGTCGGATGCGGTCTCGAGAGTCATTTCAAGATCGGCCAAACGCAGCTCTTTCTCCTGTTTGCCGGGCACCGTGCTCAGAATGGATTCCAGGACGGTGCCCGAGGGGAGCTCCATGAGGTCTTGAGGGAGATATCCCAGACGAACGCCCCTGGAAATTTGTATATCGCCCTCGTCGGGCTTGATTTCGCCGGCCAGGATTCGAAGAAGCGACGTCTTCCCGGCGCCGTTCGGTCCCACCAGACCCACTCGATCCGGCTTTCCGATCTGAAAGTTCACCCGGTCCAGGATGTGCGTGCCGCCGAAAGAAAGGCTCAGATTGTTCGCTGTGATAAGGCTCATATAAATGGTTCAAGTTCTTTTCAGTTAACGGTAAATGAAAGTTAAGACCAGCACCCAGGCCATGATCACCCCGAGAAGCGCATTGAGGATCAAGGCGGTCCAATGCCCCAGTGTAATGTAATAGCAGATGAACAACAAGTTCACCACGAGCAGCTGATAGAACGTCCACCTCGAAATCTCACGGGCGCTCTTCAGACGGTAAATCCGAAAGATCTGAGGTACAAAGCTCGTGGTCATGATCACCAGTCCAACAACGGCAAGCAATTCCATGGTTTCTGTTTTTCTTAAGGCAGTTCCGGGAAGGAAAGTTATGTTTGCGATGCACTCTGCGCCTTAGGCGTCATCCTCCCATCGGCCCCTGTCCGGAGAAGGTCTGCGAATCTCGGCTATTGCAGCGCCAAAAAACTGCGGCCCGGATAGAACCTCCGGGCCGGCGCCGCCATTGTCTGAGGTCAAACGATCATCTATTTGCTTTGCGATAGCCCAACTGATCCATGGCAATGATCATTTTCTGGATGTTCGCCGTTCCTTCAACGATCTGGTAGAGCACGGCGTCTCGAAAGTAGCGCGCCACGGAGTATTCAGTGGAATAACCATAGGCTCCGAGGATCTTCATTGCAAAATGAGCGCATTTTGCTGCGGTCTCTCCCGCATAATACTTGGCCATGGAGGTTTCGAGTACGTTTCCCAGCATTCCTTCGTCTTTCTGAACGGCCGCCTTGTACGTCAACAGACGTGCTGCTTCCGTTTCCACGGCCATTTGGGCGATCATGTCCTGATTCATTTGGAATTGACCCACCTCCTGGCCGAACTGTACCCTCTCCCGGCAATAACTGGTCGCTGCATCGAGCGCTGCCTGAGCCACACCAACGCCGCCGGCCGCGCAGGAGAGCCTGGTCTGGTTGAGACTGGAAAAAACGATCTTGAGTCCGTCTCCTTCCCGGCCCAAGAGGTTTTCTTTGGGAACCTTCGTGTCTTCGAAATAGATTTCTCCTGTTGGGGAAGAACGGGTACCCAGTTTGTCCAGTTTACTGGTGGTAATGCCATCGGATTTCAGATCCACTATAAATGCGCTGACACCCTTGCTGCTCGCGTCCTTGTCCGTATAGGCATAGACAACGCAGAGATCCGCGACTTGCGCATTGCTGATCCATGTTTTGGACCCGTTAAAGAGGTAGTAGTCCCCTTTGTTCTGAGCGGTTGTCTTCATGGCCAAAATATCCGAGCCCGCGTTGGGTTCTGTGATACCAAAGCATCCGATCAGTTCGGCGCTCACCAGGCCGGGTATGTATTTCTTTTTTTGCTCTTCGGTTCCATGCCGCAATATTGACAGGGCCGTTCCCAATGTCTGCATGTTGATGGCCACGCGAATCGAGCTGCTGCCTCGGGCAATCTCTTCGGTGAGAATGGTCTGGGCCAGAAATCCCATTTCATTTCCGCCGTACTCCTCGGGGATGACGCAACCGAAAAAGCCCAACTCGCCCATCTTATTGAGGACCTCGCGGGGATAATAATGCTCTTCGTCCCATTTGTCCGCATATGGCACGATTTCGTTTAGTGTGAAATCGCGGGCCGTCTCTTTCAACATCTGGAGTTCCCCGGAAAGACTGAATTTCATGCTTCCCCCCTTGTGTCTTATCGCAAAATGTTTCGTGCGACGATGAGTCGTTGTCTTTGATTGGATCCGTCGAATATCTGGATCGCTTTGGCGTCGCGCATGAGTCGTTCGGTCACACAACCACTGCGAAGCCCTTCCTTGCCCAAAATTTGAACGGCGTTGACGGCGACTTCAATCGCCATGTCCGAAGAGTGGTATTTGGCCATGGAAACAAACGTTTCCACTTCTTTGTGATCGTGTTGTCCTTCGTCCACCATTGCTGCCGTTTGATATATGAATGACCGGGTGGTTTCGATACGAGTGTACATATCCGCAAGCATAAAGGCAACGGCCTGAAACCGGGCAATTTTGGTCTTGAATTGCACTCGAGTGCGAGCGAAGGCCAAAGCCTCTTCGAAGGCGCCTTGGGCGATGCCCAGAGACATACTGGCGGCGCCCCAAACACGCATGGGATTCGCATGCCGGGTCAGGACTTCCCAACCTCGTTCAGGGCCCAGCAACAGATTGTCCGCCGGTACCTTCACATTCTCCAGAAACAATTCCTGGGTTATGCTGGCGCCCAATCCCATTTTTTCCATTGGACGGCCGAAAGAGAGACCTTCTGATTCTCGAGGTATGAGAAGGGCGCTGATTCCGGCCGAACCCTCCTTCTCAGCCGTGCGGACGAATACCAAATAGAAATGGGCGTGCTCACCCAGCGTAACATAGGTTTTGCTGCCATTGACGAGAAAGTGTTCTCCCGTATGGACGGCCCGGGTTCGCAACGAAGCCGCATCGGATCCAAAATCCGGTTCGGTCAGCACAAAAGCCAGAAGCTTGTCTCCTGGGGCGAACTCGGGGAAAAAACGTCGTTTTTGTTCCTGGCTTCCTGTCTGCGCCAGTATGCGGATGATCGCCGAAGTGGGGAACACCAGCAAGGCCGATGAAGGAGAGACCCTGGCTATCTCTTCGATCAATATGCAAAGCGTCCGGGCGTCGGCCCCCATTCCCCCACTTTCAACTGGAAGCGCCGCGATGAGAAGACCTTCATTTCGAAAGATTTCGTAGCTTAGACGGGGAAATTCGCCTCGAGCATCCAGCTCGGCGGCAAAAGGTCGAATTCTTTCGGTAACGATCGAACGAATGTGCTGCCTGAATTTCCGGTGTTCGTCGGTAAGCGTCGACATGGTTTCCTTCAATCGACTTGAGAAAACCCTTGGAAGGCCTAGCCTTGAATACTAAGCGCGTTCTACGATGAGAGCGATACCTTGACCTCCGCCAATGCACATGGTGGCAAGACCTGTGCTGAGATTGCGGGCCATCATTTCATAGAGCAACTTCACCAGGATCACGGCGCCACTGGCGGATACCGGATGGCCCAAGGCAATGGCCCCGCCGTTAACGTTTACCTTCTCGAGATCCATATCAAGTTCCCGGACGCAGGCAAGGGACTGGGAGGCAAAGGCTTCGTTTAATTCTATCAGATCGATGTCATCGAGGCTCATGCCGGCTTTTTCCAGGGCCAGGCGGGTTGACGGAACAGGCCCTATCCCCATGAGAGAAGGTTCCACGCCGACCGAGGCGAAGGACACGATGGAAGCCAACGGCTCGATGTTCAGCTCCTTGGCCCTTTTCGCCGACATGACTACCAGGGCGGCCGCTCCGTCGTTCATTCCGCTCGAGTTTCCAGCCGTGACCGAGCCGTTTTTCCGGAAAGCGGGCTTCAGCTTGGCCAATGCCTCGAGGGTCGTACCGAATCTTGGATGCTCGTCCGTGTCAAACAGATCCGTCGCGCCTTTTTTCTGGGGAATTTCGACCGGCGCGATCTGGTCCTCGAATTTCCCTGCCTTGATGGCTGCTTCGGCCAACTGTTGACTCCTGAGAGCGAACTCGTCCTGGTCAGGACGCGCGACTTGGTATTTTTCGGCTACGTTTTCGGCCGTTTCCCCCATGGTGTCCCCGCTCAAAGGATCAAACAGAATCAGTTGGTCCTGAAGCTGTCCATGCCCCAGACGGTACCCCCACCGGGCCTGCTTTAGAAGGTACGCAGCGTTGCTCATCGACTCCATGCCTCCGGCCAGCATGATTTCGGCGCCGCCGGCAGAGATGATCTGGCTGCAAAGCGTAACTGCTTTGAGACTTCCGCCGCATGCCTTGGAGATGGTAAACTGAGGCTTTTCTACGGGTATGCCCGCCTTGACCGCGACGACGCGAGCCGAGTTTATCGGAAGATCGCCGGTGCGGTATCCGGACGCATAGATTGCTTCGTCGATTTGATCTCCGGACAGTCCGGCTCGGCGAATGGCCTCACGGATGGGAACCGGACCGAAGTCGATGTCACTCAACTCCTTCAGTGTCCCGCCAAACTTGCCGACAGCGGTCCTTGCACCGCTGACGATAACCGTTGCTTTCATGGAGCTTCCTTTCTAGTCTTCTTTCCCGAGCTTTGTTTACAGGGGTTAGCGGGCGGTTGTCAATTGGAATCGTATCTTTTATGGAACCGGCGATCCCCTCGCCGGCCCCTGGTTTCCAGTCACGAGAATTTGGGGATTGACAGAGCATTTGAAACCCTGATCCGCAAGTATCAGAAGGAAATCTACTATTTCGTTTTGCGCATTGTCGGGAATGAGGAAGACGCCAAAGACATTGCCCAAATGGCGTTTGTGAACGCTTTTCGCTCGTTGGGCAGGTTCAAGAGGCAGTCAAAGTTCAAAACCTGGCTCTACAAGATCGCCCTGAATTTGTGCCGAAACCACTTGAAGAAATCGCGTTTTCAGCAGACGGACGAGTTGGATCCGGCGATGGCCACGGATGATGATCCTTCGCGTTCCATCATAGACAAGGAAAAACGGCTCGAATTGCACCGAGCCATTAAAGAACTGCCTGAAAAGCAACGGTTGACAGTTGTGTTGAGGACTTATAAAGACCTCAGTTATGCGGATGTGAGCCGTATTCTGGGGTGCAGCGAGGGAGCGGCGAAAGCCAACTTCCATTTCGCGCTGCAAAAACTGAAGAAAAAGCTGGGAAAGGTCTATGGACTGCAAAAAAGTTGAGCGACATATTTTAGAAATGGACTCAACGGTGCTGAACGAGCGCACGGACCCTGTCATTTTGGGTCATATTAAGCATTGTCCTGAATGCAAAGCCAGTTATGATTTGGTGACGACCCTGCGTCAAGCGGGTCCGGCGAGAACCGGGAGTGTCGAACCGGACTGGGACCATTTTGTGCGGGACGTTCGAAACCGGCTGCTTGCCGAGGCCTGTCACCCTGAGAAGGGTCCTTGGGTGGATCTCGAACGATTCCTCGCGTGGTTTTCGAGACCCCGGTATGCCTATGGAGCGGTAGCAGTGGCCTTGCTTGCCGTTTTCGTAATTATGAGCCCCCGCATCATGAAGACCGGACGCTATCTTTTTACGGCCGATTCCGCGGTCGGACGCCCGATTTCCTCCAATGTCGCAGCCATGCCCATTTCTTTTCCTCTTTCCACCTTTGACGACCATGTGTCCGTTCCTTTGGAGAACCTATCCCAGGAAGAACTTGTGTATTTGTGCAATGGATTGCTCAGTAGACTCGCCAGACAGGAAAGATTGGATAAATTTCAGGATGTTTTCGTCCCGGACATGGAAATGACGGATTCGGCGCGATACGTGTCCGCTCTCGAGTCCAGGCTCTCGAACCTCAGTCCGGCGGAACTTACCAGGGTGGCCCACTCCTTGGACTATATGATGTCAAATTGACATGAGGCAACGTTGACCCAACCCCAATTACGCAGGCAATGAGTTTATGAGAATGAAGCACAGTGCAGTCAAACGAATGCTCGTGTTAGGCCTCGTCGTGACCATGAGCACTCCAATTTGCTATTCCTATGCGGAAACAAGTTCCACCGGACCGACGGCGGGCGCGGATGCTCAGGAGTCCGTTCAGTCGGGGAATCCTTTGGACCACGGCACATCGGATTCGGCCACGGCGGACGCGTTGGAGCAAGAGAAAGAGCGGGTACGAAAACGCATACATATGATTCGTATCTGGAGGCTCACCTCAGAGTTGAACCTCAACGAAAATACGGCGAGAGACCTCTTCCCTATTCTGAACGCGTTCCAGGAGCGTAGAGGCCAACTGATGGCTGAGGGAAGGCGGATAGAAAGAATGTTGGCTGCGGAGATCGGACGTGAAACGCACGACGAACGTACAATCCAGAGCCTGTTGGATGACTATAGACTTAATGAAAAGAGAAAATACGAGCTGTATCGAGAGGAATCGACCAAACTGGAATCCCTGTTGACCCCTAAACAGCTCGCTCAATATATCCTTTTTGGACAGCGTTTTAACATGGAACTTCAGTATATTTTTCGGGAAGCGTTGAGTCGGGCCGTGGATACCGGTTCCCCTTCCACAAAAGTGAAGAGGTTCAAGCTAATGAAACCCACGGAAGTTGAGACAGAGGAAACCCCTAAGTAAATCACCATCATAGGCCAATCATTCCCCGCGACATGCAGGCATCCTGCTGGAAGATGCAGCATCGTCCATCTACGGCGTCGATTGTTTCTCTCGTTTTGAGAGAGATTTCAGAGACGTAGTCGAAAATATCTCCCTAATAGTGGCAATTTCCGAATGTATCGTGTACAATTGCATTCTGCCCTGATGAGACTCTCGGAAGAGCAGCCCCGGCAGGCCAGGCTGAGGTTGTCCTATGGACGGGGTATCTCGCGAGAGGAGAGGAAAGAGGGTTTTGTTATAAGCTGAAGGCTCCTTATCGGTTTTTTGATGACATTGGAGCTTCCACTAATGTATATTTTGATCTAAGCAATGGTTTTTATTTAAGATCTTGCTTCAGAGGGAAGGATGGCTCGCTTTTGGGGGGCTGCAACGTACGAAAGAGCCTTCCCAGAGTCCACGAACGACCGAATAGCTGTGGTTCGTGGTGCTTCGATCCGGTCGGATAACGACGGGTCTCTCCATAAAATGTGCGAAAATTTGGTTCCGATCGTCCGGCAGTAGGTGTGATGACGCAATCCGACAAGAACCTGACTTCGATCTTACTGGAAAGCCGTGATAAGCTCAGGGATCTGATCGATTCCATTTTGGAGCCGGTATTCACTGTGGACCGCGGCCTTCGAGTTATTGCCGTTAACAAAGCCTTTGCTTCCCGGTTAAACGCTCATCCAAGAGAGGTCATTGGACGCCGATGTAGCGAGTCGACCTGCCTCTTTGGAAACCCTTTCGGCATTTGTTCCGAGGAAGGTTGCCTCGCCCGATCCTTTTTCGAGACGGGTCGGCCGATTCGGAAGTATATAGAAAAGAAAGATGCAGTTGGGGATACATACTGTCTGGAGGTGAGCGTTTCGCCCGTAGCGAGCGAGTATGGTCCTCCCGAGCAGGCGGTTGTGGTGTATCGTGACGTCACGCCCCTGAAACGCCTCGAGGAGAAGGCGCGACTGCATGGTGATTTCCTGGAGGAGGAGGTTCAGAGACGAACAGCGGACCTTAGAAGGACGCAAGACGAATTGCTTCTCGAAAAGACGCGACTCGAGGAAGCCCACAACGAGTTGATCCGACTCGAAAAGCTCAAGAAGGATCTCATCCAGATGGTGGTTCACGACATGAAAGGGCCGGTCGGTGAGGTGATAGGCAACCTCGATCTCGCAAAATTGGAACCGTTGTCCGAGCGGCAACTGGAATCCATAGAGATGGCTGAATCCGGATGTGAAGACCTGCTCCGAATGATTATGAACCTGCTGGACTTAAGCCGGATGGAGGAAGGACGGTTGCAGTTGAACCCTGCGAGCCTTGATCCGGAGGAGGTGATAGGCAAAATAGTTTCCAAGTTCAAGACGCTCCTGCGCCTCGGCGGGTTGAGGGCGCGCATAGGCGTTCAGGGACGGGATCGAGTCAAGGCGGATCGGGTGCTGCTGGAGAGGATTCTGCAGAACCTGTTGACCAATTCGATCAATGCCACCCCGGCAGGGGGAGAAATCGCCATCATGGTGTCTTCCCTGAGAGAAGGTGGTATAATGCGTTTTGATGTTCGTGATACGGGCCTCGGCATACCGGAAAGCTACCGGCATCTTGTGTTTCAAAAGTTTGCTCCGGCGTCGGATGATTCGGACCATCGGAACAGCACAGGACTCGGTTTGAATTTCTGCAAAATGGCTGTGGAAGCTCACGGGGGAACCATCTGGTTTTCCAGCAGAGAGGGAGAAGGCACGACCTTCAGTTTTACTCTGCCTGTGTCCGGCGAACTCCAGACTCGTGGCCGTTTGTGAGATCTCGGGCTTGAAGCGGTGGTACGGCTGGGCGCCGGACCACGAGGTCAGCGTCGTTTTTTTGTTCTCATTAACTTGCGGGTGAATCGGGATTCCCTATGAAATGGAAAGACTTACGGGTGCTGGTGGTGGACGATCACCTCAACATGCGCAAAATGATCGTCAACATGCTCAAATCCCACGGCTTCCAGCATGTAGTGGAAGCTCCGGACGGAACAGACGCATTGGCCAAGATGGAGGAGGGCGGTGTTGACATCGTTGTCTGTGATTGGAACATGCCTAAAATGAAAGGGGTACAGGTCCTTCAATGGATGCGGAACCATGATGCGACCCGAGACACTCCGTTCCTTATGATTACGGCCGAAGTGGATGAAAAAACCGTGATGCAGGCCCTGGAAGGCGAGGTTGACGGCTACATTATTAAACCCTTCAAGGCCCAGACCCTGATCGAAAAGCTGACCAAGATACTGGAGCGAAAAGAGAAACCAACCCCCATCGAAATGCATATCAAAACGGGTCTGGCTCATTTGAACTCGGGAAATACCAATCAAGCCATCGCAGAGTTCAAGAAAGCGCTGATGGTGGATTCCCTCAGTCCCAGATCTCACTATCATTTGGGTTTGGCCCACGAAAAGAATAAAGACTACAAGAGCGCCATCCGTTCAATGAAGAAATCGGTTGAATTATCCTCAAAATACGTCAAAGGCTTCGAGGGACTGCATCGGGTCTTCAAGGCCGTCGGAAAGAATGAGGAAGCGATGAAAGCCCTCGAGGAAGCCGTGGCGCTGAGTCCGATAAACCAGGAACGCCAGATGGAACTGGGAAAAGATCTTCTGAAATCAGGACGTATCGGCGAAGCCAAAGAGGTGTTGACCCAGGCCCGAAAGCTTTTTCCTGAGGATGCGACCCTGGCGAAGGCCATCGGCGAAGCATATATGGAGGCAGGCCTCCATGCAGAGGCCGAAGAAGCGTTTGGAAATGCGTTGAGCCTCAATCCCTCCATGCGTGACGTATACAACCGATTGGGAATCGCCTACAGGAAGCAAGGAAAAGTTAAAGAAGCCATCCTCAACTACCAACAAGCCCTCAAGATTTCCCCGAACGATGAGAATCTGTACTACAATCTCGGCGTGGCTTTTCTTGAAGGAAAGGACAAGAAGAGCGCAGCAAAATCTCTCTCCATTGCCGTCAAGCTGAACCCCGGTTTTTCCCAGGCTGAAGAACTACTGAATCGTCTAGGTGAAGCGTAGCAGCGAATCCGGACCCAAGATTTAATACTGCAGGCTCGGAAGTGACGCAGAAGTTTGCGGATTACTCCGACGTTCGAGATGCATCCCGTGGTTTTCTCATTTGCGCGAAAAGCGCCTTTTTCTCCTTCCCCGCTTCACCCCTCTTTAGTCATCGGTCGGGACCCTCCCAAGGGCAAGTCGGACCGAAATGGTATTTCAAGTGACCAGACGCTCAAGAAATCAGAACTTCTTCCGATAATACTTCACAAGGCGATTAATCGTTCATTCCGTCGTATCGGTCTTATATGCCAACTGAAAACCCCGTCCCAACGCACAGGTTTTGGGGCAAAGAAATCGGAACTCCGACGCCGAAGCTTAAATCCCTCCTGGAGGCGGCTGCCGTCGTTTTCCTATCGGGTCTCACGGAAGGGAGATGCGCGGCGAGGTTCCGGGGCGAAAACGAGCAATGATGAAACGAACAGCAATTGGATGTTGGTTTGCAGCGGCGGCTGTGATTTTCCTATTGGTTTCCTTTTCCCAAGCGCATGCGAGAGGGTGGACGATTCATCAGGACGGCCGGTTGACGGTCGACGGCTCTACCTACGCCGGCTTCTCTCACTACTTCAGTTCAGATGCGTTCAAACAGTCGGGGCGACGCTGCGGCACGGTGTCGCCGTCTGTTCGTTTTGAACCCGATGGAGGTCCCTCTGATTGCGGCGCCAACCAGTCCGCTAATCTTGATGACTATGCACCAGCCCAGATCTACGAGATCCCGGTCGTGGTTCATATCATCATACGAAGCGACGGCGTGGGGAATATTTCGGATAGCCGTGTTCAGAGTCAGATAGACATCCTCAACGAAGACTTTATGGCGATTTTAGGAACGCCTGGAGAAAACGGAACGATAAGCGGAGTACGCTTTCGTCTTGCTTCGGTGGATCCATCCGGAAATCCCACTTCCGGCATTACCCGGACTACCAACGACAACTGGTTCCAAGACAATGACGAATATGGGTTTAAAAGCGCCCTGGGTTGGGATCGGTCGCGCTATCTGAACATATACACAAACTCGGCCGGCGGGTATCTCGGGTACGCTTATCTACCGCAGTCGGATGCCGGATCGGTGTGGGATGGAGTGGTCATTCTATACTCCGCCTTTGGACGAGACAGCGGAAATCCCCCTTACGACCAGGGTAGAACCACGACGCACGAAGTGGGTCATTATTTGGGACTTGAACATACGTTTGAAGGTGGTTGTCAAACGGCAACTCCCCCCGGCTGCTACTCCAGCGGTGACCTGATCTGTGACACCAACAGTGAACAATCGCCCGTCTTCGGCTGCCCTTCGGCGAGTGTGACCTGCAACAGCCCGGACCCCATCCACAACTACATGGACTACACCGACGACACCTGTATGACCAACTACACTCCCGAACAGGCGCGGCGTTTACGTTGCGCATTGGAGAACTACCGGCCCGTGCTATATACCGTGACAACCGGCCTGGTCGCCGACTTCACGGCAAATGCAACCCAGGGTGCGGCCCCGCTCACGGTCAACTTCACGGATCTAACAACGGACGCCGTGACTTCCTGGTTTTGGACATTCGGAGACGGCGGAACGAGTTCCGCGCAGAACCCGCTGCACACGTACACGGCGGCCGGCCAGTACACGGTGGCGCTCACAGTGAACGGACCCTCGGGGTCGGACATCGTGACCAAGCCGGGCTATATCACGCTGACCGAATCTCCAGCGAAAAGACTGCTGGGTCCTGCCATTCTACTCCCTCTTCTGCTAAAGCAAGATCCCCAGCCGCTTTCTCGCGAGAAACAATCAAAACGGATCGACGGTCCGATCGTCCCGGGAAATTGAGATTCTTAGGAATCAAGCCATTCCGAACCGGACATCGTTTCCCGTGATGGTTACTTCCTGGGATACCTGGGCGAAGTAACGCCTTCGGTCGGTCGCCCGAACGAGGCCGTGTCCAAACCGGCCAGTGGATGCTGGCGGGCATACATGGGCTTAAGCCTCCGGGCCGGAACCTCCGGATAGTAGCGATTTATGGTCTCCTGGCTCCGATCAAGTTCCACTTCTTCAAGTTCATACCGGTCCGTGCCCAGGCCGTTTTGTACTCCTCCGTAGATCTGCACTTCGACGTCCTTATCCCGGATCATGTTCAGTTTCCGTTGTCCGGGCGCCAGAGCTCCTGCCTCTTCAGCCGCCGAGTTGACCAAACCGGGCGCCGCGTTCATGAGGTCCATGCATGCCTTGTCCACGGCCACGGGGTCGAAAGAGGCGAGCACGCCCAGGCCGTTGACGATCGGCGTATCGGTCCACCCATAACAGTCGCAGATCGGAGTGATGTCCACGGCGTAATTCAGGAAGAAGGATTTACCCTGCTCTTTTGTGGAGACCACGGCCAGAGCCGAGTCGGCGATGCGTCTCCCGAGAGCGGGCAAATGGTCGAATCGTTGGATGCCGTTTCGGCCGGCCATGTTCACACAAAGGTTGGCGCAGGCAAAGCAGTAGACACAAGCGTCCTGGTCGATGTCGTAGCCGGCTTCCGTGATCGTGATCGCTCCTTCGGGGCAGCAGTCCTGACAGGTCTCCCACCAGTCGCAGTCTCTGCCCGGACATCGTTCAGGATGGAGGACCGGCTTGTCGCCCGCCAACGCGCCGTGAAGATTCATCTTTCCGCGTTTCGACGCGCACCCCACACCGATGTTTTTAATGGCGGCGCCGTATCCGCCGGCCGGATGCCCCTTGAAATGGGCAACGGACACGATTGCATCGGAATCCGCGATCGCACGGGCCACAAACTGTTTGGAGAGATAGGAGCCACGGCCGTCCAATTCCACGATAACGTCGTCCGTTCCGAGCCAGCCGTCCGCGATAATCACCGGACAGCCCATGGATGCTTCGTTGAACCCGTTTCTGTTGGCCGTCTCCAGGTGGTCGAGGGCCAAAGTCCGGCTGATCCAGGGGTGGTAGGGCATTGTTGTGGTGTCTGTAACGAAAGGCCGGGCGCCCCTGGACTTGATGGTATCGACCAGAGTTCTTACAATGATGGGTCTGAGATACCCGACGTTATAGGCTTCTCCCATGTGAGTCTTCACAGCTACAAGATCGCCCTTGCGGATGTTGTCGAGAAAGCCCGACTGCACCAGAAGCTGATCGCCCTTGATGGCCGTTGATTCCAGGAAACGCCGTGCACGTGCATCCATAAACCATACTTTAGCCACTTCCATGTACGCTCCTCTCCCAGATCCTTTTGATCTGGTATTATGAAGTGTTCACAGTATCGCTCCAGGCAGCCGGGATCGCTTTCAAAAAAGGCTGCCGGGGTCTTCAGGGGAGGGGAAAAACGCAGGCCTTCTTGAGCCCGAACAGGTGAATCCGTTGTCGTAGAGATCCCGGACAAGCGGAGACAGCCGTCGGAGGTCAATCACCGCCCCTTTTCGGCTCCATCCGAGAATGCGATCTCGCTCTTGCTCGATGCATGTTTTCAAACGAAGACTTCCTTAAAGTTGTGCGCTAAGTCAAGGACTTTTCATGTTTGCACGCGAAGACGGCTGAACGCCTACCGGGCTATGGGTCGGAGGGTATTCCGAATGGTCCTCTACGTAATCGTTCGGCAAGCCAGGGGCTTGAAATCCGGGAGAATTTCACTGCTCGGAGCCTCGCGTGAATCTCGAGGAATCACACCATCGGGCAGTTACGCCCACTTGATGGGAGCTTCTTCGAGACGGTGCCGCAACCAGATCAACACCTTATCGAATTCTCGAGCTAATTCCCGTAATGCCCGCCCCCTGTGACTCACCTCGTTCTTCTCTTCGCCGCTCAGTTCCGCAAAGGTTTTACCTAGAGGCGGGTAGAAAAACAACGGATCGTATCCGAATCCCCCCGAACCCCTTAATTCCTCGAGGATCAAGCCTTCGCACCGACCCTCGTAGATCAGCGCCGGTCCGGTAGGAACGGCCAGCGCCAGGACACACTCGAAAACGGCGGAACGATCCTCGATTCCCTGCATTTCCCGGAGAAGCTTTTGATTGTTGTCCGCATCCGAAGCGCCGGGGCCGGCGTAACGGGCGGAATAGATCCCCGGGGCGCCGTTCAAGGCGGGGACCACAAGGCCGGAATCGTCGGCCAATGTTGGAAGGCCCAGTACCTTTGCCGTGAATGACGCTTTCTTGAACGCGTTGTCTTCGAAAGTGGCGCCGTCTTCTTCCACCGAAGGGATGACCCCAAAATCACTCAGATCGCGTATAATCACAGGGTAGTTTTTCAGGATCGATCTGATTTCTCTAGTTTTTCCCGTATTATAGGTTGCCAGAATGAGGGGCGTCGCTGTTGTAGTCATCGATCATTCTCCTATTCCATCGTATGTGCTGCAAGTGCATCGTCGAATATGAACGGCACAGTGGGCTCCTCATATCACACTACGTGCTCACAGTGAAGCCTTGAACCGGGTTCAGTGGTCTCCCGCGTGAATCGAAATCGGAAAACCTGCGCACCCGCCTGAAAGATCTACCTTCATAATGATTCTTAAGGTCGCCCCAACAAGTGTTTCGGTGTACAGACGGAAGGTCGGAGGCGCGACGGTAGACTCGCTGCCAGGCTCGTTTCTATGGGATCAAGGGAAATGCCACGCGGGAAGCGAGGCAACCGGAAGCGCAGATCAGGAGGTTTCCGTCAGCCCGAGGGCCTTCATTTTTTTGTGCAGATGGCTCCGCTCAATACCAATGGCTGCAGCCGTCTGAGAAACATTCCCCCCGTGCTCCGCCAGCCTTCTGGCTATGTAGGCCCGTTCGAACTCCTGTCGTGCTTCCTTCAAGGTCGGCGCATCCAGACTTGTCTTCTCGGGAGGATAGGAGTCGCCCTTCCGGATGAACCTTTCCAACAGATCATCACTGATCACTTCATCCGGGGATAAGATAGCGACGCGTTCCATCAGATTCTTAAGTTCCCTCACATTTCCCGGCCATCCATAGTGGGTCAGAAGATCGATTCCTCGTGAGGTGAGCTTCTTGGGGCGCGACCCTGAACCGAGTGCGTATTCGCGGAGAAACTCCCTGGCCAGCACCTGTATATCTTCGGTTCGATCGCGAAGGGGGGGTACGTGAATCGGAATCACATTGAGGCGGTAGTATAGATCTTGACGAAATTGTCCTTCCCGGATTTCCTTCTCCAGATCCTTGTTTGTGGCTGCCAGGACCCGTACATCCACCATGATGGTCTTGGCGCCGCCCACCCGTTCGAAGCGCCTCTCCTGCAGTATGCGGAGTATCTTCGACTGGGTTTTTAGGCTCATATCCCCGATCTCGTCCAGGAAAAGTGTTCCTTCGTGAGCCAGATCGAATTTGCCTTTTTTTTGTTCAGTTGCGCCGGTAAAAGCGCCTTTTTCATGTCCGAATAGTTCGCTTTCGATGAGTTCCTCCGGAATTGCGGCACAATTGACTTCGATAAGAGGTCTCGATGCGCGATCGCTGAGCCGGTGAATCGAGTGGGCTACGAGCTCCTTTCCCGTGCCGTTTTCACCGGTGATCAAAACGCTCGCCTGGGTTGGTGCGACAATGCGTATCTGCTCGGTAAGCTTTCGAATTGGGATACTGTTGCCGTTGATTTGGCGTACCTGCGCCGTTTTCGACTTCAGCAATTGATTTTCCCTGGATAACCTCCCGTAGCGTAAGGCATTATTGACCGTTACCAGAACCTTTTCCAGGGAGAGCGGTTTCTCGAGATAATCAAACGCCCCCAGTCGGGTCGCCTTCACCGCTGTTTCTATGCTGCCGTGACCGCTTATCATGACAACCGGTATCAAGGCGTTCCTCGTCCTGATCCGTTCAAGCAGTTCGATACCGTCCATTTTCGGAAGCCAGATATCAAGGATGAACAGGTCTATGTCCGCTTGGTCGAGAAGTCGCAGAGCGTCCTCTCCCGATTGAGCGGTCAGGACTTCGTACCCTTCATCTTCAAGAATACCGCTCAGCGACTGCAATATGCTGATTTCGTCATCCACCAGGAGAATGCTTTCCGGCGCTTCCACGTCATCTCCTTACGGGGAGTTCGATTACAAAACGGGTCCCTTTCGGCTTGTTGTCACGCACGCGAATATACCCGTCATGATCTTGGATAATGGTGTTCACAATGGCCAGACCCAGGCCTGTCCCGGATTTCTTCGTCGAAAAGTACGGTTCGAACAGTCTCGGTCGATCCTCTGCAGGAATGCCGGGGCCGTTGTCTGCAATCTCGATGCGTGCGAGCTTCAGGACCGGATCGTAATCCGCTGATATCAGCACTTCTCCCTCATCGGCCTCCACAACGCTAACGGCATTGTCCAGAAGGTTCACGAGCACCCGCTTCATTTGCTCCTTGTCCACATTGCACAGGGGCACAGCTTTGTTCCTCTCGTAACTGAATGCAATTCGCTTATGAGACTCTTTATACAAGGGCAGGGTTTCTTCGATAATCTCATTCAGATCGTTGGGCATGGGGTTGGCCGCGGGCATGCGGGCAAATGTCGAGAATTCGTTCACCAGCCTCTTCAGCTCTTTTACCTGCTGAACAATGGTGGATGTACAATCTTTAAACACCTGGCCGTCATCCTGGAATCGATCCCCGTACCGCTTCTGCAGACGTTGGGCGCACAACTGGATTGGAGTGAGTGGGTTCTTGATTTCGTGAGCAATCCTCCGGGCGACTTCTCTCCATGCTATAATACGTTGCGCCTTTTCCATCTCGGATAGATCGTCCAGCACAACGACCATTCCCATGTATTGATCGTCTTCATCCTTCAATTGATTGATTTTGACGAGCAGCGACAGGGTGCTGGAACCTATGGGGATCTTGACCTGCTTCTCCAATGAGTCCACTTTGAGTAACTCAAGCTCGTCAAGGAATCCCTGGATAACGTCCCCGTAGGGAGGGCGAATGAAATAGTCGATGTGGCGATTCAGGAGCTTATCCGCGCGTATGCTCAGCATCCTCTCGGCGGATTTGTTGACCGTCGTGATACGTCCCTGGGCGTCCACGGCTATGACGCCCGCCGCGACGTTCTTCAACAGGACTTCCATATACTGTCTTCGCTGCTCGATCTCGAGGTTCCGGCGCACAAGCTGCTGGTTGGTGCTGTCCAACTGTCGCTTATTCTTCATCAAGTCCTGCGCCATTTGATTGAAAGAGCGAACAAGGGTGCCGATTTCGTCCCGGGACTCGATGTCGATCTCGACGTCGTAGTCTCCGAGAGCGACACGGTTGGTGGCCTCCGCCAGTTTCTGAATCGGATCCGTCAGCTCTCGCGACAGATAGAACCCGTACCAGGTGGCAAAAAACAGGATAATGAGAGTCACCATCGAGAGGATGATGTAATGTGTGGTCTTGATCGGATTTTTTAGTAGCAGCGCTTGCTTGTAGCTCTCGTAGCCGGCCGAAACGTGCTCCATTTTTTCGATCAGATCGGAGGAGATATTTCTAGCCGCGATAACGACGGTCCTGTCCGCGCCCGTTTCATCTTTTGAACTCAAGGGCACAAAGGCCACCAGCCAATCTCCATCCTTTCGGGAAAGGACGGAGATTTCGGATTCACCGTTAACAAGAGCCTTTCGAAACGGCTCTGCGAAAAAAGGTGCGGTCGGCGAAAACCAATCGTATTGATTCCCGGCGGTGATCCAAGTTTTCCGGGGAAGGGAATAGAAAGAGAGGAAAGCGAGGTTGGCTCTGTCCATTTCTTCGGACAGAACGGTCTCAACCGTCGGCCCTCCGGAAGAAGCCTCCTCCTTCTCTATCCTTTGGGCTGCTATCTTCCCGAGATGCAGAACTTCATCCGTCATATCCTGATAGTAGCTTGTACCCAGATCCAGAGCGTTCTGCAGGGAATGCTCGACGTTCAGACTGAACCAGCGCTCGATGCTCGATGAGATGAATTGCAGGGATAGAAAAAACAGAAGAATGGTGGGGATCAGCGACAAGCCGGTGAACGCAACCACCAACCGCGTTCTCAGCTTGGCTCCCAGTATGCCCTGCTTCCGTTCGAAGAGCAATTTGACCAGATTGCGCACGACCAGGAATATGAGCAGGAGCAGTAGCGTGGTGTTGATGTTGACCAGAGCGAAAAACAGTACACTGTTCCAGAGGGGGAGACCCATCCCGTATTCATCGGAATGGACCTCGATGTAGGTGACCACCACCAAGGCAATCAGAACGACAAGGATGGCGACCCTCTCCCTGCGGCGCTTGCGAGTCTCTTTGTCAATAGGGACGCTTTTATCGGATTTCATGGCGATCTTCCGCCCGAGCTACAAAGGATTTCCCTCGTAGGTGAGTTCGATTTCGTGCCACTCCGTTTCGAAATCCCATAGAGAAACAAAAAAAAGGACATAGTGGAGATAGAAAGGTAAGCGAACCTTGTTGAGTTCGGCTTTTACCCGCAGTCGGTAAGTTGCTTCCGGGTCCAGGCCGGTCAATGGGGCAAGCTGGATGCCGTTGAGTTCGGTGAGGAGGGCTTTTGCTTTATAGAACTCCCGGAGAGTGATATTTTCGTTCCCGGAACGGCCGTCACCTATCGTCACCACGAACTGCCTTTTCAGTGAGTTGTATTTGATCGTATGATCAATATGAAGATCGGCCAATTCCTCGTCGAACCATAAGCGCGTCTCTTTGTAAAACTGAACACGGAAGGTAAATGTTGTCTGAATTCCGCTGAGGATGGCCCGGTTCATCTCTTCGGTGAAGCAGTTTCTAGCGCGACAGTAGAGAAGAAGATGCTCTCCGGCCGGTGTGATCAGAACATCGTCGATGGTGGCGTTCTCGGCATGGGAAAGGTCGGGTCCAAATACGAAAATAAGGACTGCAAGAATCGCGAAGGCAATCCACGAGCCTGGCGGACTCTTTCTGTCTGAGGCGATCAATTGGACCATGAAAATATGTTTGTTTCAGGTGATTCGGCCAAGGTAAAGAGGCTGCATCTCCACTCGCCCGGCCATTCAACAGAGCGTACCCCAGTTGGTGGAAAAACTTGCCGTCTCGTATGCGCGCATACGGAGCTCGACCCGTTGGAGGCGGGAGTCTGCCGGTTAAGAAACAGACATAGTTGTAGGCCAGACCATGAAAAAATTCAAGTCTTATGTTTGAAGGGAAACCGCGGCAGGAAGCGAAGATCAGGCTGCGGCAGGCCGTACCAGAGGAAACAGGCGCTGCGGTGCGGACCGATCCATTCCCGGGATGATCTCGTCCAGCCGGCCCACGCGGTAATGGGTCGGACTGTCGCAGAGTCGGCGGATCAGACTGTGATTCAACGCATGTCCGGATTTGTAAACCGTGCACGCGCCCAAGAGGGGCAAGCCCAGCAAGGACACGTCCCCAATGAAGTCAAGAATCTTGTGGCGAACAAATTCGTCGGGATATCGTAGCCCGCCTTCGTTCAGAATCCTGGAATCGTCGATCACCACCGCATTTTCCAGGGAGCCGCCGAGAGCCAAACCGTTGTTCCACAGGTATTCAACTTCCTTCAGGAAACCAAACGTACGCGCCCTGCAAATTTTTTTCTGGAAGGTGCGCTTTGAAATACTCATGGAAAGAGACTGGCGTCTCAAAAGCGGATGATCAAAGTCGATGGTGTATTTGATCTCGAATCCGTTTGACGGGGCGATCGCCACGGATTTCTCACCATCATGAACGGAAATGGGTTTTTCGATAATAATGAAGTTTCTCGGACAGTTCTGTTCCCGGACGCCGGCGTCGCTGATGAGCGCGACAAACGGACCTGCGCTGCCGTCCATAATAGGTACTTCGGGACCGTCGACATCGACGGTCGCATTGTCGACACCCATGCCTCTAAGAGCCGCCAACAGATGCTCGACGGTGGAAATGCGGTTTCCGCCTTCCGCCAACGTGGTCGCCAATCGAGTATCCGCAACGCACTCGAGGCACGCCGGAATCTCGGGCCGGGAATCCAGGTCAGCCCGTACGAAACGGATGCCCGAATCGGGATCCGCCGGTTTGAGTTTCAATGCAATCCGCTCTCCGGTATGAAGCCCTACACCGGTGCACCCGATTTCTCTACGAATCGTTCGCTGCTGCCATGTAGTCAAACTCTCTTCTCCTCTTTCCTTGGAATCATCTAATAGCAAATATCGGGCCAGGAGTCACATCCAAACTTGAATAGGATTTATGCTTATATATTTGTTAGGGAATTCCCTCGATCGGGGAAGAGACCCGCGTTCGTATCATGGCATATGTTGGGAAAATGCCACAACTGGTGCGGCCGCCGTGTTTAATTTGACACACTTTTGTCGAGACGAAGCTCCTGACGGAGATCGGATGAAGTCCTTTTCCCTGATTACCCTTTCATGGGCGGCGTCTCCTTCCCGTCGTCGTCGTCTCGAAGTGCACGGCGCCCTCGAATTGTCGAGACCGCTCGGCGTTCCGAAATCAGAAGCCGGGGATAGAGTGGGGGTAGTCCTTGACAAGCAGCATCGACTTCCCTAAGGTCTGCTCATCTCACCCACGGGCGGACCTGAATGAAGTTTATCGCCGATCTGCATGTGCATTCCCGATTTTCCGTTGCCACGAGCAAGGACATGGACCTGCCCCACATTCACCACTGGGCGCAGCTCAAAGGGATACAGGTCCTCGCCACCGGGGATTGCACGCACCCCAAATGGTTCCAGGAGATACAGGAGCAATTGGTCCCAACGGGCAACGGGCTGTTTGCTCTTTCCCCCGATTACGATTTTTCTAAAAGGAACGGTGTGCCGCAGAGCTGCCGATCGGAGGTCCGTTTCGTACTCTCGGCGGAGATCAGCACGATCTACAAGAAAAACGGCAAGGTCCGAAAAGTGCACCATCTGCTGCTGCTGCCCGATGTAGACACCGCTTCAAGACTGAACGCAAAGCTCGACCGAATAGGGAACATCCGATCCGATGGCAGACCCATTTTGGGATTGGACAGCCGGGATCTTGTGGAACTGGCGCTCGAAGTGTCGCCCGAAATCCTGTTTATTCCGGCACACGCCTGGACGCCCCATTTCAGCGTGTTGGGCGCCAAGTCCGGTTTCAACTCGGTCGAGGATTGCTATGGGGATTTGACCGGCCACATCTTCGCCATCGAAACGGGGCTTTCATCGGATCCACCTATGAATTGGCGGATATCCGGTTTAGACGGTTTCGCATTGGTGTCCAATTCGGACGCTCATTCCCCGTCCAAATTGGGACGCAATGCCAACCTGTTCGATTGCGAAGTATCCTTCGCCGGAATCGCGAGGGCTTTGCACACCCGAAGAGGGCTGTCCGGGACGCTGGACATGTATCCTCAGGAAGGCAAGTATCACTACGACGGCCATCGCCCGTGCGGCAGAAGCATGAGCCCGGAGGAAACGATACAAAGTCGATATCTGTGTCCGGATTGCAACGCGAAAGTTACGGTTGGAGTCATGCATCGGGTCGCCGAATTGGCGGATCGTCCCGCGGGATACCGGCCGTCGGGAAGCCCGGTCTGCAAACATATCGTTCCAGTGATTGAAGTGTTGTCCGAGGTCATGGAAAAAGGAGTGAACACCCAACCGGTGCAACGCCTCTACATGGACTTGCTGAACCGACTGGGTCCCGAGTTGCACATCCTCCTGGAAACGTCTCTGCCGCTCCTGCGAGAACACGGTTCCGAACTCATTGCTGAGGCCATCCTGCGCGTGCGTGACGGCAGGTTGCATATATCCCCTGGTTATGACGGCGTTTTCGGAAAGATCCGGATTTTCGATGCAGAAGATCGCGCCAAATATTCCAAGCAATTGAGTCTGTTCTAGCCGTTACGACAGTCGACAAGTCCGTCTCCTCCGATCGCCGGAATTCCCTTTTCGTCCGGATGGCGCGACCGCTGCCTGTTTAGAAATGACGAAATCACCGTTTCACTGTTCGGGCGGCTTTCGGAACCTCTCGAGGTGGTCCTTGTAGGTCTTGTTTTGCGGTTCGAGGGAGATCGCCTTCTCCGCCCACACCTGGGCATTTTCGATGTCTCCCGCAGCGTAATACGACTCGGCCAATGTGTCCACGTAAGCGGCGTAACCCCCCTTCGTCAGCTCGACGGCTTTCCGGGCGTTCTCGACGGCCAATTCCGGGTTTCTGAATTTCTTGACGTTCGAAACCGCGTAGATCCATGCCAGGTTGTTGTAGGCTCGAGGATCCTCCGGCGCGAGCTCGATGACCTTTTGAAAATCCGCTATGGCGCGCTTATACACACGTGTGATGGTATAGCAGACGCCTCGGTTATAATAGGCGCTCACGTTTTGATCGCTGATCCGAATGGCCTCATCAAAATCCCGGATTGCCTTCTCCATTTCGCCCATTTTCTGATAGGCGACACCCCGGTCGTGGTAAGCGGCTCCAAATTCCGGGTTCTCCCGGATGGCCTGATCGAAATAGCTCACTAGGGACCGCCTCCTCAAAACACGTCCACCCGGCCGGGCCCCCTGATGGCTCCACCTGTGTCCTGGTTACACACAAAGCGTCCATACTCGACCCACTGCTCCGGAGCCTTCCCGGATCCCAGGACCGGCTTCTGAGATCGTATATATGCAAAAGCGCCTTTTGGAAACAGTCTTGCATCCGTGGCTATGGAACGGCCCGAGGTGAGCTCAACGGCGATGTTGCCGAAGGGGCCGCCTTCGACGACACGGAAAAATACGTAGCTCGGGTTCTGTGACAATATACGATCGATTTCCTCGGGATGCGAATCAAAGTAAGAACGGATGGCGCCCATGGACATCTCTTCTCGCTCCAGGAGCCCTTCTTCGATGAGAACCTTGCCGATGCTGACGTACGGATGACCGTTCCCGCCGGCGTAGCCCAAACGAACATGGGAGCCGTCCGGATAACGGATCACGCCCGAGCCCTGTACCTGCATAAAGAACACGTCCACCCGGTTTAATCCGGTCGGGGGGAGCTAAATGGATCGGGAAGGGATAGCCGTCGGAATGAACCTTGTCCACATCCACAACCGGTTCGTAGTACCCGGTAAACAACATGTCCCCGTCGCCACGGACTCCTACGGCCTGATACACGTTATACTGTTCTCGAATCAGCCGGCGAAACTTGTCCCCAGTCCCGTCCGCGGTCAGGCACTCCAGCAGCCTCCGATTGGATTCCCGCATGTGCTCGACCGGATACGCGTCTTGTCCGAATTGAAAGACAGTACCTTGGGGCGCGCCTTGGTAATAGTCAAGACTGTTTTTGATCGCCCTGAGAAGAGAGGGAGTGTCCATGTCGTCGGTGAACGACGGCCATTCGCGCGGGTCCAGCTTCCGGGCGGCCGTCTCTTTGGCGACCGGTCGTTGGGGTTCTATGGCGCAGGTGGCTAGAGCGATCGCCATAAGACAGCACAAAACTCCATACGCCGGATTAAGTACGCGTTCCGTCACAGAAGGTCTTCCTTCTAAATTGATTCACAATGGGGCCCGGTAGTAAAACGTTCCGCGCCTCCGCGGAGGCATAACCGACCGGGACCGACAACCCGATCGTGCAATGTAGACTATTCTTGAGCGCGGGGCAAGTTTCCGGTGAAGCTTTGCACCGGAGTGACACCTCGGTCTCAGCTCTTGAATCAGCCTTGCGGGGAGGCGGCGGATACAAGGCGAGCCGGCTGACAGAGGCTATCTTTCGCGCCTGAACGGGGAAGGAACGCAACCAAGGAAGTCCGGGGAAATTTTCCCGATGGTTACAATTTCTCGCATACGTGCATCCAAAGCTTGACAGGAGCCTTAGGCTTTGTTGTAGTCGCACCATCACCCTTGATCGTCTTGACCTCAGGCAAGAACGAACATGCAATTTTAACTTATCCCGAACGTGCGTACACTTTCATGTTGAAAGATCGCTTTCATCTGAAGCCGCTTCCCGCCGGCGCCGGCTTGCGTCGTGTTGCGTTGTTGGTGGCTACTTTGGCGCACGTCGGGCGTTTTCCTTTCGCCTCGGGGACAGCCGCCACCATCGTTTGGGGGATACCGACCTTTTTGATGCTAGGTTGGATTTCCCGGCCAACGTACACCGTGGTGGTTTGTGTGGCTTTTCTTTTGGCCCTGTGGGCCTCCCACACGTCGGAAAAGCTGCTGGCTGAAAAAGACAGCCCTCTGATCGTAGTGGACGAGTGGGTGGGATATCTGGTGGCCGTGGCGTTTCTACCGTGGTCCTTCGAGACCGCCTTGTTCGGCCTGATCCTTTTCCGTATATTCGATATTTTTAAGGTGTATCCGGCATCCTGGATCGACGCTAACCTGAGCGGCGGACTGGGCGTCGTGCTGGACGACGTGCTGGCCGGTTGCTACGCCAACCTCACCCTTCGGCTTCTGGCATGGCTTCTGCCTCAGTGGATCCAACTTTAGGCCTGCTGATCCACGATCGGAGCCTTGCGGTACGCCCTAGGAGTTTCCGTGCTAATGAGCTTACCACGCGATAATCGCCAGATAGGCTGCGTACGTTGCCATCAGGAAGACGCCTTCCCACCGAGCCAGGTTCTTCTGCGAATACAGGAACACGTAGGCCGTGGCCGCGGTGAGGATCATCATGGGTAAATCCACCTGAAGCGCTTCAGGAGGGCAGTAAAGCGGACGGATGGTTGAAACCGTGCCGAGCACGAACAGGATGTTGAAAATGTTGGACCCGATGACATTGCCTACCGAGATCTCGGTTTCTTTGCGGACAATGGCCACAATCGAAGCCCCGAATTCGGGAAGAGACGTGCCCAGAGCGACTACCGTAAGTCCGATCGCATATTCCGAAACGCCCAGCATTCGCGCAAGGGAAGAGGCGCCCCGCACGAACATTTCAGAACCTGCGGTGAGCCCCACCAACCCAACGACGATGCAGAAGAGGTCGGTTTTCAAGTTCCCTACGAGGGTCACCATTCCGATATGCGGATGTTTTTCACGGGCGGTCCGGACACAGTAGGTAAGGAATAACGCCAGGAGCGCTATCAGAACGAGTCCTTCCCACCTCGCAATTCGTCCGCCCAGTGCAAACAAATAGAAGATCAACGAGGAAGCCATCACGAACGGCATCTCGAATCGCAGGGTCCGTCTCTGAACCAGCATCGGGCGTAGGGCTGCGGAAAAGCCCAAGATGAGCGCGATATTCGCGATGTTGGACCCCATGATGTTCCCAATGGATATCTCGGAGCTTCCTTTCACACCGGCGAGCAACGACACGAAGAACTCCGGAGCGGAGGTGCCTAGGGCCACTAGAGTCAAGCCTACCGTCATCCGGGACAACCCCTTACGCATGGCAAGTGAGGCCGCACCCCGGACCAGCAGGTTTCCGCAGTAAAAAAGAAGTGCTATGCCGCCGGCGATGAAAAACGCGATCCAAAAAAGCGATAACGACATGAGATACCTTCGAGGAGTCAGCCTGAAATATTCATGAAATCTTACGTCGTATCCCGTTCACCCATCGGGATGCAGCTTCGCCCCGGCCTGAGGCTGCCGGAGGGTCCCTGCCGCCTTGCCGGCAGGCAGATTGCGCTTCGTGAATATCCCGGGTCAGGAAAAACAGCAGCCGGGTTTTGGACGAGTAAATAGAAACAATCGGGGCACGGAAAGCAAGAACTTTCTCGGAGGGCCAAGTTCCACGGGGCGTGAAAATCGGGTGTGAGGCGGCATTCCGGAGCAATCGAAAGGCCGCCCTGCAGGCCCGTCGAAGGGCATAGCCCTGCAAAACCGGTGAGCTTACTGTTATGAGGCGAGGCCGGAAGCCTCGTAGCGGGGAAAATCCGTATACCCGATTTCATCAAATGAGTAATAGATTTTCGGATCCGCCGGCGGATTCAACGGCCAACCGTTGGCAAAGCGTTCCACGAGATCGGGATTGCTGATAAACGGACGGCCAAAGGAGATGAGATCGGCCTGACCGCTCCGAATTGCGGCCTCCGCGGTCTCCTGCGCGTACCCGCAATTCCCGATGAGCGGACCTCCGAACACCTTCCGGAATTCGGGCAAGGTCATCGCGGGTCCGAGTTTGTGAAAGCCGAAGGCCAGGCCGTCCACCACGTGCAAGTACGCCGGCTTGTATCGGTTGAGCTGAGCAGCCACATAGAGAAAGGTCTCACGAAAATCCGGTGAGCCCATATCGTTGAAACTGCCGTTGGGCGATACATGCACACCTACCCGATTCGAAGGCCAGACCGTGAGTATGGCGTTCACGATCTCGTCCAGGAAGCGGTACCGGTTCTCGATACTCCCCCCATAGCGATCGGTGCGATGATTGGTCTTGGATTGCAGGAACTCGTCAATGAGGTATCCATTGGCCGCGTGTATCTCCACACCGTCGAATCCGGCGGCTTTGGCCCGTTCGGCGGCGCTCCGATAGTCTTCGACAACCAGGGGTACTTCTTCCGTTTCTAACGCCCGTGGCGTTTCATGCGTATGTTTGCCCGTGGGTGTACGGATGGTGTCTCCCTCCAGTCTGACGGCCGAAGGAGCCACCGGGAGTTCCCCATGCTCATGAAAACTGCTGTGGGAGGCTCTTCCACAGTGCCAGAGCTGGAGGAACATGACGGTTCCCTTGGCGTGAACCGCATCGACGACTTTCTTCCAGCCTTCCGCCTGCTCGTCGGAATAGATGCCCGGACTGTTCAGCCACCCGATGCCTTGCTTTGACACCACCGTGGCTTCCGAGTCGATCATGCCCGCGGAAGCCCGCTGGCAATAGTATTCGGCCATCAATGCATTGGGAAGACGCTCCACGCCGGCCCGCCCTCGCGTCAGGGGGGACATGACAACCCTGTTTTTTAATCGAAGTCCGTACAAGTCGAACGGATTCAGCAGCGCGCCGGTATTTGCGGTCTCAACCATGACTTTCCCCATTTCCTTTTTGAAAACGCCTCGCCCATGGTGTGTGGCGTCTGTGAAAGGTTTTTCGCCGGGGGACCGGGGGACGGCTTTCTGTAAAAATGGAGTCCCCCGGAAAATATTCCAGACTAAACCCTCAAAAATCCGTCCGGAGCCAGGCTCGTGGCCAGCATCACCATATTAATATCCTGGTGGCCCGTCCAACTGTCGGCTCTTCTGATCATGGGTTTCAGCCAGAATCCTTCGATGATTTCGTAGAGCGGCCGGTACCTCATGAGGGTCTCCATTGTGGGTCGCAGCCGTTTGATGTCGAAAGCGCCGGCATGTTCCCCGATGCATGCCTGGAGCCGCTCGACGGCGTGTAATCCGATGCTCAATCCCAGTTCGCGAAACGCCAAGCGGTAATCCGGCGGCAGAGCCAACTGATGCTGTTGAGCAAAAGATTGCAGCCCTGACAGGGAAGCCTCGAGTAAGGTCTCGAGGAAATCGGTCTGTTTAAAATGCCCGTTGACCGTCAGTTGCGCCACTCTGTACGCGTCACACAAAAGACCGCCCAGCCCCAGCGGGTCGTCCGTGGCCCAACTTCTTCCCTCGCAGATGCGAGCCATATCGGCGATCTCCGCTTGAAGATCCGGGTGCCCGGATGCGTTGGCGCCCGTGGTCGTCGCGGCCTGAAGCTCGTTGTACGTGATGAAACCGTCCAGGGGATCGTGGCGCCCCATGGATTCCACCAGGGGGCGGGAAAGGTCAATGCTCATCTTCCAATACATGCGCTTGGGACCGCCGGACGGAAGCTCATAAGTAAACCGGACGTGGACCGTTTTCGCCAGCTCCACGGCCCAGGTATGGTAGATGGAGTTCCGGATGACCTTGCCCAAACAGTGAAGCGCATGCATCCATTTGGTAAGGTAGTGATAGTACTGACCGTCCCGATCCCACTCGAGACGTTCATCAAAGGGATCCAAAGGCCCCCGTTCGTTCATCGCCTTGCCGATTCGCAAGCCGCCTGAAGTAGGGTGGTTTTGGCCCTCCTGCTCGTCGAGACCGCTGATCCAGCCGGTTCGATGGCCGTCTTGCCGGTACCGGCCGAGGGTATGATGTACCTGTTCAACGAGGTCCATGGCCAGACGCCGGTAGGTTTCATCCCCGGATTGACGAAACAGCTCGAGGAAGTTACACACGGCGAACGCGTCCGTCCACAAGTAGCGCGTCGGAGTGCTGCTTGCCGGTGAAAGCCCGGTCCGTCGGGCAAACTCGAGCATCTCGTCGCGGACCATGGGGTCGGCATTGTTGTCAATGTCCCTCATAGATAATAGAGTAAGACGCTTACGAGACCCTGTAAAGCCTGCAACCTTGAAAATCGGCGGTTGGCCGGCCAAATCGCGGAACGGCATCATGCATGGAGCATCCGTAAAAACGTGCTCGGGTACAAAGCTCACAATTCCAAATCTCCATCCCGAACCGAGTCGTGGAGCGGCTTCGCGCTCGAATCCACCCGATACCCCGTTCCATTCCGGACTTGCATAGTTATATCGTGTGTGACATAATCATTATCGTTTTCGTGTTCGGTCCTTAAATGTCCTGGAAACTGTTTCCTCCCTTTCCGATTCGTGGAATTTTGCCGGCGGGTTGGATTTGCGGAGAGCGTGTCGCCCGGACGCGCGGAGTGTTGGATGGAACTGTTTTTCAATGTTGTGAGTACGGAAAAAGTCCTCGAAATCGTTCAATCGTTCGGCCCCCTGGAACCGGAGACCATTGTCCTGGACGACGCCCTCGACCGGGTCTTGGCCGAACCTGTGACGTCCCCTGAGGACCTTCCGCCGTTTCCCCGTTCAACAGTGGATGGCTACGCGGTAAGGGCCCGCGATACGTTCGGCGGATCCGAGCAGATGCCGGCCCTGCTCCATATTGCGGGCGACATCGGCATGGCGGAAGAAGCGGAGTTTGAACTCGGACCGGGCGAGGCGGCGCGCATTCCCACGGGCGGAATGCTGCCCAGGGGTGCGGATGCGGTAGTCATGGCGGAATATTCCCATGCCCTCGATGGGCAAACGATCGAGATCTCGAAGTCGCTGACCCCCTGGGAGAACGTCATCCAACCAGGTGAAGACGTGGCCCTGGGACAGACGGTGATCGGAAAGGGCGCCGTGCTGAGGGCTCAGGAACTGGGGCTCCTGGCGGGCCTCGGTATCCGGAACGTCCCGGTCTTCCGTCGACCCCGGGTCGCCATCCTGTCCACCGGAGATGAACTGGTTTCACCCGGGGAAACGCCCGGAGCAGGGCAGGTCCGGGACATCAACAGCGTGACCCTGGCAGCCTTGAGCCGGCAGGCCGGGGCCCTGGTGTTCGACCTGGGGCTAGTGCGGGACGATTTCGAGGCCCTGAAATGTAAAACGACCGAGGGTCTCGAGTCGGCCGACATGCTCCTGATATCCGGGGGAAGTTCCGTGGGCGCTCGAGATTTTACCCTGTCCGTGTTCCGGTCTCTGCCCGATTCGGAGATCCTGGTTCACGGCGTAAGCATCAGCCCGGGCAAGCCCACCATCCTGGCTCGGACAGGCGCGAAATCGGTCTGGGGTATACCGGGCCATGTGGCTTCGGCCATGGTCGTGTTTATGGTGTTTATTCGGCCCATGCTGAACGTGCTGAGCGGAAAGCCAACCACCGACGACGGGCCTTTTGGACGGATCTCGGCCCGGCTCAGCCGCAACCTGGCTTCGGCGCAAGGGCGCGACGATTTCATACGGGTCCGGTTGGCGCG
Source organism: Deltaproteobacteria bacterium (assembly GCA_016208165.1). Taxonomy (NCBI): domain Bacteria; kingdom Pseudomonadati; phylum Myxococcota; class Myxococcia; species Deltaproteobacteria bacterium. Next base: position 39,847 of record JACQYL010000066.1, on the reverse strand, counting down.
GGAGTCTGACGGGTGGGTGGCCATTCCTGTTTTGGGCAAATCCGGCCTCATTTCCACGCTGGTGGAAGCCGACGGTCTGGTGCGGATCGATCGCAACACCGAGGGCCTCTACGAGGGAGATGAAGTGCAAGTGTTGAATCTGAGGCATTAGCCGCAGGGGTCAAGCATGAAACGCAAAATCTATCTGAAAATGAAGTCCCTTGTTGAAGCGCGTGAATTGTGGTTGAATCGCTTTGCAGGCAGGAACCTGCTGGGCGAGGAGGAGATTTCCGTATTGGAGGGGCTCGGGAGGATCACTTCCCATCCGGTGTTTGCCGGGATTTCTTCCCCGCCTTTTCATGCCGCGGCCATGGACGGTGTGGCCGTGCACGCGGAACGGACTTACGGCGCCCAGGAGCGCACTCCCAAGAAATTGAAACTGAACCGGGACGCGTTCTGGATCAATACCGGTCAGCCGATTCCTGAAGGCGCCAACTCCGTGATCATGGTGGAAAAGCTCCTGGAACTCGCGGATGGATTCATCGAGATCCATACGGCGGCTTACCCCTGGGAGAACGTACGCAAGGTCGGCGAGGACGTGGTGGCCACGGAACTGCTGTTTCCCAGGAATCACCGGATCCGCCCCTACGATCTGGGCGCTCTGTTGGCGGCCGACGTCGATCGGATTCTCGTTTGGAAGCGTCCCCGGGTGACGATCATTCCTACGGGGAATGAACTGCTGGGCCCTGTCGGTGAGAGAACGGAGAGCGTCGGAGTTCAAGGGCGAATTCCCGAATCCAACTCAGTGATTCTCTCGGCCATGGTCACGGAATCCGGCGGCATTCCTCGAATCGAGGGCATCGTGCGTGACGTGTACGAAGACCTCCACGAGGCCGTTCGGACGGCCGTGGAGTCGGATGCCCATATGGTGATCGTCAACGCGGGATCTTCGGCGGGAAGCGAAGACTACACGTATCACGTTCTGGAGGCGTTGGGGGAGGTGCTGGTGCACGGCGTGGCCATGATGCCCGGAAAACCCACCATTCTGGCCGAGGTGTCCGGTAAGCCGGTTATCGGTAATCCGGGATACTCCGTGTCGGCGACCCTTTCCTTCGATCAATTCGCCGCGCCGCTCTTGTACGCCTTGCAGGGAATCCCTGAGAAGACCCGGAAACGGGTGCGCGTACATCTATCCAGGGCGGTCCCATCGAAACTGGGAGTAGAGGAGTTTCTGCGGGTGAACCTGGGCAGGGTGAATGACCGCATCGTCGCCACGCCGTTACCCAGGGGCGCGGGCTCGATCACAACGTTGACTCGGGCCGAGGGTATCGTCCGGCTTTCAGAATTTTCGGAAGGTCTTCCGCGTGACGCTGAGGCCGAAGCCGAGCTGCTGGTGGAAGACGCAGTGCTCGATCGGACCCTGGTGGTGATCGGCAGCCACGACATGAGTATAGACGTTCTGGGAGACCTCATGAAACGGGACCCCAGGGGATTCCGCCTCAGTTCAGCCAATGTCGGAAGCCTCGGAGGACTGCTCGCACTCCGGAACGGCTGCGCCCACGCGGCCGGTTCCCACCTCCTCGAGGAGGACACCGGCGAGTATAATCGTTCTTACGTAAAGAAGTACCTCCCGGGCATGAAGGTTTCGTTGTTTCATCTAGTGCGGCGGGAGCAGGGGCTCATCCTTCGAAAAGGCAACCCCAAGGGCATCCGGGGGCTGGAAGATCTGGCCAGAGAGGACGTCACCTTCATGAACCGTCAGGCGGGATCCGGCACTCGGATTCTCCTGGATTTCCGCCTGAAACAGCAGGGGATCGATCCGACGGCCATTCACGGATACGACAGGGAAGAATACACTCACATGGCTGTAGCCGTGGACGTAAAGAGTGGTGTTTCAGATGTGGGACTGGGAATTTTTGCAGCGGCCCGTGCGCTGGATCTGGATTTTATCCCCGTGGTGCAAGAGCAGTACGATCTGGTTATTCCTTCTCCTTTCCTGGAAGACGAACGGGTTCGAATGCTGCTCGATACGGCGGCGACGGAGCCATTTCGGGAGCGCATGATGTCCCTGGGTGGGTACGATCCGGGAATGAGCGGGGAATTCTGGACGGAGATCGGCCCGTGAGCCTTTCCACGGCCGCTGCAGGGTATAGGAGGACGACTATGGTGAAAATCAGGATCCGGTCCAAGCATTGGCTCGAGGATGAGGATGGCAACGTGTTCATGGGCGAAGGGCGCTTGAAGATTTTCAAGACCATCCGGAGGACGGGCTCCATGAACCGGACGGCCAAGGAATTGGGCATGTCGTATCGAGGGGTCTGGGCCAGGGTCAAGGCCACCGAGCAATGCCTGAACATGAAGATCGTCGAGACGGACAACAAGAGAGGTTCCCGATTGACGCACGCCGGGGAAGAACTGGTGGAACGATACGACGGCATGAAACGGGCCTGTGTCGAAGCGGACGATCACGTTTTTGTCGAATTTTTCCCCTCGCAGAGCGCGCGGGACCTGCCCCCCGAATAGATGCTCGGGCGGACCGGGTTATGGTTTCTCAAGGGTAACTCATGTCGAATCACACCGTTTCCAGAAAGGTGCGGGCCCTCACTTTCAAGGAGGGGTCCTTTACCGCAAGCCGGACCCAGGTGGTCCGGGAAACTCCTGTCACCATCGTTCTGAACGGCGAGGAGATCGTGACGCTGCTGTGTATCGACGATGCGCCGGACTACCTCGCCGTAGGCTTCTGCCTGTCCGAGGGATTGATCCGGGACGCCGGTCGAATAGAGTCGGTGGACGTTGACGGGAAGGCGGGGACGGTCCGCGTTCGGACCTCCGAGGATCGCACGTCCGATCGAATCGCGGCGCGCGAGAAGCCGGTTATTACAACGGGTTGCGGGCGAGGCACCACGTTCCACTTTTCGGTGGAAGGCGATATCAAGGAAGCCTCGGACGACCTGCGTATCGGACCGGATGACATATTTCACCTGATGCACGAACTGACGGCAAGTTCCAGCCTCTATAAGGAGACGCGCGGCACGCATAACTGCGCCCTGGCGGAGGGAAGGGAATTGCTGGTGTTCCGCGCGGACGTGGGCAGACACAACGCCGTTGACAAGATTTACGGCCAGTGCGCCATGGAAGGCATACCCATGGACAACAAGATCCTCATCACCACGGGGCGGATCACTTCGGAGATCGTACTGAAGATCGGCCGTATGGGGCTCCCCGTGCTGATATCCCGCCACGCGGCCACGGACCTGGCGGTCCAACTGGGCGTAAAGTACAAGAGAACGCTGATCGGACTTGTACGGGGCGGCAAATTCACGGCCTACTCGGGATTCCGGCGCATAATAGGCCATTCGGAATCGGGGGCTTGACGTTTCCGAGAGGGGCATGCCCGCAGTGTCTCGTTTTTCATTTTACTTTCCACGAGAGATTTGTATAATATTTCCCTTTAGATCCGGCTTTCTAAAATAATATAACGCATCCGGGTTTTTTCTGACGGACACATTCCCGGAAGCGATGTTTCGAAAGACCGCTTTCCGCGGTCACCGACGTCACCTCTGTCCCTATGGAGGAGTTTTTTGAATGGAGATGTATAAATCGGTCATCAGCACCTGCCCCTACTGCGGCTGCGGGTGTTCCATGATACTGGAAGTTGTGGACGGAAAATTACGCGGGGTTCTCCCCAACAAGACCGGTCCTGTCAACGAAGGCAAACTGTGTATCAAGGGCTGGAAAGCCCACGAGTTTATAAGTAGTCCCAAGCGGCTCGCCCATCCGTATGTACGGAAAGTGGACGAACTGCAGCAGGTTTCCTGGGATGAGGCCATGGATGTGGCTTGTAAACAACTGCAGAAAATCAAGGACCAGCACGGTCCGAACAGTATCGGTTTTTTCACTTCGGCCAAGTGCACCAACGAAGAGAACTATTTGCTGCAGAAATTCGCGCGGGCGGTCATCGGAACGAATAACGTAGACCACTGCGCACGTCTCTGACACTCTTCCACCGTGGCAGGTCTTGCCACGGCGTTCGGCAGCGGCGCCATGACCAACTCGATTGCGGAGATCGAGGACGCCGACTGTATTCTGATCATCGGCTCGAATACCACGGTGGCGCATCCGCTGGTGGCTACGCGGGTATTCCGCGCCAAGGCCAAGGGAGCCAAGATCATCGTGTGCGATCCGCGAGAGATCCACATGTCCTCCATAGCGGATGTTTTCGCCCGCATGAAATTAGGGACGGACGTGGCGCTCATCAATGGCATCATGCACGCGATTTACAAGAACAACTGGCATGCCGATGCGTTTATCAAGGAGCGGACGGAAGGATTCGAGGCCCTGGTCGCTGTCCTCGAGAACTATCCTCCAGAGAAGGTGTCTAAGATTACGGGTGTGGCGCCTGAGACCATCGTTCAGATCGCGGAATGGTACGCCAAATCCGAAAAGAGCACCATTCTGTATACCATGGGCATCACCCAGCACACCACCGGTGTAGACAATGTCAAATCCCTTGCCAACCTGGCCATGATCGCGGGTCAGATCGGGCGGGAATCCACGGGCGTGAACCCGCTCCGCGGGCAGAACAACGTGCAGGGGGCCTGCGACATGGGCGGTCTGCCCAACGTATACCCGGCCTACCAACCGGTGACCAGCGATGCGGCGCGCGAGAAATTCGAAAAGGCGTGGGGACTGAAGCTCGATCCCAACCTCGGGCTCACCATCACGGACATGTTCCCGGCCATCAACGCGGGCAAGATGAAAGGACTGGTGATCCTGGGAGAGAATCCCGTTGTGAGCGACCCGGATTCCCACCATGTTGTGGATGCCCTGAAGAAGTTGGACTTCCTGCTGGTCATCGATATCTTCATGACGCCCACGGCGGAACTTGCGCACGTGGTCTTACCCGGAGCCGCTTTCGCCGAAAAGGACGGGACATTCGCGAATACCGAGCGCCGGGTTCAGAGGGTTCGAAAGGCCGTCGAGCCGCCGGGAGAAGCCCGGGCCGACTGGGAAATCATCTCGGACATGATCAGCCGTATGGGATACCGGGCGAACTACGCTTCTCCCAAAGAGATCCAGGACGAAATAGCCACGGTTACGCCTTCGTACGGTGGTATCACCTATGATCGACTCGAGGGCGAAGGCTTGTGCTGGCCGTGCCCCACGGCCGACCATCCGGGCACCAAGTTCCTGCACAAAGATCGTTTCGTGCGGGGAAAAGGACTGTTCCACGCCATCGAATACAAGTCCCCGGCCGAGTCACCGGACCAGGAATATCCGTTCTGGCTGAGCACCGGGCGGGTGTACGCGCATTATCACACCGGCACCATGACGCGTAACTCCCCATCCCTGGATCGCGAAATGCCCAGAGGGTTCATGGAAGTGAATCCTGACGACGCCAAGAAGATCGGTCTTAAGGAGGGCGGTTCGGCGAAACTCATTTCCAGAAGGGGATCCATCGTGGCGGATGTCCATATCACCAACCGCGTGGATAAGGGGACGGTGTTCATGCCGTTCCATTTCGCGGAGGCCTCGGCCAATGTGCTGACCAACACGGCCTTCGATCCCATTGCCAAGATACCGGAGCTGAAAGTCTGCTCGGTCCGACTGGAAAAGGCGGCTTAGCCGGAAATTTACCGAGAGAATACTCGAACAGACGCCATCCCGCCGGATCGGGGATGGCGTTTTTTATTACGATTGCTCCCCGTGTGATTGCTCGGAGAGATTCCTTTTTGGAAAAAGGCCGCGCCTTTGAATCCTCCAGTGAAGAACGGGAAACAGAAGAAATCCATCCGAGCTACTTTGGATTATTTGATCCCTTTAATCAGCACTTCTCCCGCCTCAGTGAGGGATATAGGAGCAAGCGCCGCAAATCCGACCAATCAATCCACTTGACACGGTTTTGCAGCTTGAGAGTATACTTATCAAGAGACTGCTAAAAACGGAGGAGGTGAACCGTGGACATGACGAGTCCTGCTCAGTGGCAAAACGTTGAGCAAATTTTTCAGGAGTCTTTGAACTGCCGTAAGTGCTTTGATATGCGAATGGCCGAACCCGCATTAATTGATATTGCGCAGCCTCGTTTTATCGGAAAGGATTATTTCAAGACTGATCACAGAATAATGGTGGTATGTAAGCAGCCAGGTGTCGGCAATAAACCTGAGCATAGAGAACTGAACAAGCGATTTCGAAAAATCTTGTATGAATACAAGAATGGAAAAGTTGGACTAGAAGAATTATTTGCTTTCCAAGCCAAAGCCATGAAAACCTGGGGAAATAGGCCAGGGCAGTTTACAGAATTCTACATAACAGGCATGGGGCTAAAGCTGAATCACATTGCATTTGCAAATATCGCATGGTGCGCATCGAAGTCCGACAAGACGTGGAAAGGAATGCTTAATCAATGCTTCGGCCTACACACCGGAAGACTTATCAAAGAGATTGGTCCTGATTTGGTAATCTTATCTGGATTCAAAACACATTCATATGGTCGTGATATTAAAAACATTTTGCCAAAATGTAAGATAATCAAGACGCTTAGCTACGCGCACCGTAAGGGAGAAGCCAAGGGCAATAATGAATTAAAGAAGGTCAAAGACGAGATACTCAAGTTTTACCAGGAACTCCAAATAGGTTGACTGATGATTTGCTTTTGCGGCAAGCACTCAAAGTTTGATTAGCCCTTCCTGAGTTGTAGCTTTGCAAGACAGGCAACTAAGCTCTTGAATCCCGATAAGGCCGAGAGGGTAGGTCAAGAATTCCGCCGCTCCGCCGTCGGCGGTGCGGCACGCTCAGAGCACTTCCAATTCCATTTCTTTCAGTTCCTTGATGCGATCCCGGTATACGGCGGCTTCTTCGAAACGGAGTTCCTTGGCGGCGCCGCGCATCTTGGCCTCCAGATCTTTAATAAGGCCGCCGATCTCTTTGGTGGATTTATAGGGAACCTGGTCTTCGGCCACTTCGCCCCCGTCACCGGGCACGGCGACCGTGTAGTAGTCGGTTTCGTAAACCGAGCAAAGCACGTCGGAAATGTTCTTGCGCACGGTCTGTGGAGTTATGCCGTGTTCGGTATTATATGCCTCCTGGAGTTCCCGGCGTCGCTGGGTTTCCTGGATGGTGCGCTCCATGGAGGGGGTCATCCGGTCCGCATACAAAATGACTTCACCGTTTACGTTGCGGGCGGCGCGGCCGATGGTCTGAATGAGGGAGCGCTCCGAGCGCAGGAACCCCTCCTTATCCGCGTCGAGTATGGCTACAAGGCTGACCTCGGGCAAATCCAGGCCTTCCCTCAGCAGGTTTATGCCCACCATGACGTCGAATTTGCCCAGACGCAGGTCCCGGATGAGTTCGATGCGATCCAACGTGGAAATGTCCGAATGCATGTAGTTGACGCGCACACCCAGATTGGCCAGGTACTCGCTCAGATCCTCGGCCATTCGTTTAGTGAGGGTGGTCACGAGTACTCGCTCGTTTCGCTCGACGCGCCGTCGTATTTCCCCGTACAGATCGTCCACCTGGTTCTGGGCGGGATGGACCTCTACGGCGGGGTCGATGAGACCGGTGGGACGAATGATCTGTTCGACCACCCGGCCTTCGGCCTTGTGAAGTTCGTAATCGCCCGGTGTGGCCGAAGCATAGATGACCTGGTCTATCATTTCCTCGAATTCCTGGAAATTCAGAGGACGGTTGTCCAGGGCCGAAGGCAGCCTGAACCCGTATTCCACCAGGGTCTCTTTTCGGGAACGGTCTCCACGATACATGGCGGAAATCTGCGGAACCGTGATATGACTCTCGTCAATAATCAACAGGAAATCGTCCGGGAAGTACTCGAGGAGGGTAGGGGGGTGTTCTCCGGGACGCCTTCCGGTCAAGTGTCTGGAATAGTTCTCGATGCCGTGGCAAAATCCCAGCTCCCGAATCATTTCGAGATCGAACATGGTCCGCTCCTCGATGCGCTGGGCCTCGATAAACCGCCGTTGTTCCAGGAAGTACGCCACCCGTTCCTTCATCTCCTCCTTGATGGCTTTGGTCGCTTGCTGCAGGCGGTCCCGCGTAGTGACGTAGTGGCTGGCCGGGTAAACGGCCGCCCGTTCCACGGAACCGAGCGTTTTGCCTGTGAGGGGATCGAAGAGTTTCAGAGTGTCGACTTCATCGCCAAAGAACTCCACTCGGAGGGCCCGATCTTCTTCGTACGCGGGGAAGATTTCCACCACGTCGCCTCGAACGCGAAAGGCGCCACGGTGGAAATCGTAATCGTTGCGTTCGTAATGAATTTCCACCAGCTTTCGGAGCGCCTGATCTCGGGAGATTTCCATTCCCGGCTCGAGCATGAGCAGCATGCCGTAGTAAGCTTCCGGAGATCCCAGACCGTAGATGCACGAAACGGAAGCGATGATGACCACGTCGCGGCGATCGAGCAGAGAACGAGTGGCCGAATGACGCATCTTGTCGATATGTTCATTGATGTTCGCGTCTTTTTCGATGTAGGTGTCCGTGCTGGGGATGTACGCTTCGGGCTGGTAGTAATCGTAGTAGGAAATAAAATACTCGACCGCGTTGTGTGGAAACAGCTCCTTGAATTCGCCGTACAGTTGAGCCCCCAGGGTCTTGTTGGGGGCAATGATAAGGGTAGGGCGCTGGACCGTTTCCACCACCTTGGCCATGGTGAATGTTTTACCGGAGCCGGTCACGCCAAGTAAGACCTGATGTTTCAGTCTCATTTCAAGGCCCCGCGTCAATTCATCCACGGCACGAGGCTGGTCTCCCTTGAGGGTGAATTCCGTCTCCATCCGAAATCGCCGGTCGGCCACTCAGTTCGTCCTCCAGCGGGTCCCTTCCGGAGTATCTTCGAGAAGAACACCACGCCCCTCGAGGGAATGGCGGATCCGATCAGCTTTGGCCCAGTCTCTTTCTTTTCGCGCCGTGGTGCGTTCCTGGATCAGACGCTCGATTTCTTCGACGGAAACGCCTTCTTCCTCGAGCGCTTTCCGGGTTCTGGATTCGAAAAACGTATTCCACCCCATCTGAAACACACCGAGGGTCCTCGCCGTCTCGATCATTGCCGCTTGGCTGCGTTTGAGCACAAAGGCTTGTTCGGGGGTCGGAGCGCCGGCGATTTCGTCCAGAAACCGGTTCATGGATCGTACCAGGTCGAAGAGAAGGCCGGTGGCCTTGGCCGTGTTGAAGTCGTCATCCATGGCTTCCGCAAATCGGTCAGACAGGGTTCCGCTTTTTTCCAGCAGCTCGTCGGCCACGGTGGAAAGATTCCCGGAGGCAGGCGTCTCAGGCTCGACGCCGACGCAGATTTCATCTATGCGTTTCAGAGTGTTGTACACGCGTTCGACGCTGCTTTCCACTTCCCGCAGACTCTCGTCAGAGTAGTCGAGAGGACTCCGATAATGCTTGGACAGCAGAAAAAGGCGTACGGATTCCGGATGAAATTGTTTCAGGATGTCCCGTACCGTCAGAAAATTTCCCAACGATTTTGACATCTTTTGGCGATCGATGTTGATGAATCCGTTGTGAAGCCAGAAGCGAACGAAGGGTTTGCCGGTAGCGGCTTCGGCCTGGGCGATTTCATTCTCGTGGTGGGGAAAGATCAAATCCTTGCCTCCGCCATGGATGTCGAGGGTGGGTCCCAGAATCGAGGTACTCATGACGGAGCATTCAATATGCCAGCCCGGACGGCCTTCTCCCCAAGGGCTGCTCCAGTGCGGTTCCCCCGGCTTGGCGGCCTTCCAGAGCGCGAAGTCCAGGGGTTCTCGTTTGTTTTCGTCCACTTCGATCCGGACGCCGGTCATCAACTCGTCCGTATCTCTCCCGGACAGCTTGCCGTACCCGGGAAAGGAGGACACGGAAAAATAGACGCTTCCCTGGGATTCATAAGCGTGCCCTTTTTCCACGAGGAGTCGGATGGTCTCGATCATGTTGGGAATGTATTCCGTGGCCAGCGGCTCCTGGTCGGGATTCAAGGCTCCCAGGGCCGCCATGTCCTTTCGGAATTCCTGGATGAATTTTCCGGAGACGGCTTCGCACGTGCTCTGTTCCTGCTGAGCCCGCTTGATGATCTTGTCATCGACGTCCGTGAAATTTCTGACAAAACGGACTTCAAATCCTCTCTGCCGCAAGTATCGAACGATCACATCGAAGACAACGACGGATCGGGCGTGGCCAATGTGACTGTAATCGTATGCCGTGATGCCGCAAACGTACGCGTTGATTCGATTACCGGAGAGGGGCGTCAGCAGTTCTTTCTTATTGGACAACGTATTATATATGACTTGAGACATTCCACTACTCCATGATCCGGATATTCTGTGCTCGCTTTATCCTTGGTCTCTCTTCGACATCTCCAGGGCCCGGTGAATGCGTTCCAGTACTCTCTGTTTGCCGAGCACCAGCAGGACCTTATCCAATTCAGGACCTTGAGTGGAACCGGTAAGAGCGGCCCGCAGAGGGTGGTAGAAGCGTTTTCCGCGCAGTTCGGTTCTCTTTTGGGCGGATTTCAGCAAGCTTCCCACGGATTCCGGAGTGATCGCTTCGACTCCGGAAATGACGTCCGCTGTAGTTGAAAGCATTGGCCGTGTATCGGGTTCCGCAAGTTGAGTTCGCGCTTCCTCGGATATCTCCGGTTCGTCCGAAAGGAAACATCGCAGGAAAGAAACGGCGTCCTCGAGGGTGACTGCATTGGGGAGTATGGCCTCGACCGCTTCCGCCAACCATTCAGCCGGATATTCGTTTACGTTGAAACCCTCCTTTTCAAGGAAAGGAATCATCGCGCGTATAGCCTCGTCGGGGCTCAAGAGCCGCAAGTGCTGAGCATTGAACCAGTTCAGTTTGTCCGGATCGAAGGTGGCGCTTTTCTTGCTGAGGGACTGCAGGTCGAACATGTTTGCCAGCTCGTCCGCACCGTACACTTCCTTGGGACCCGGAAAATGGCCGCCGAGGTAGGCCAGGTAGTTGGTCAATGCCTGAGGCAGATAGCCTCTTTCGCGGAAGGCGGACACGGAAGTGACGCCGTGCCGTTTACTCAATTTGGCCCGATCCTTACCGACGATAAGGGCGTGATGGGCGAATTTCGGTGGCGTTGCACCGAAGAACCGGTACAAGAGAAGCTGTCTCGGAGTGTTGCTGATGTGATCTTCTCCCCGGATAACGTGGGTGATCTTCATGAGGATGTCGTCCACCACAACGGCAAAGTTATACGAAGGGACCCCCGTGGATCGCACCACGATGAAATCGCCAAGCGTATTCGCGGGAAACGTAATCGGACCATGCAGCTCGTCTTCGAGGGAAACCGCGCCTGAACCCACGCGGAAGCGCAGGGTAGGGATCATGCCTTCGTTTTCCAGTTTGTCTCGTTCAGCCTGAGTCAGGCGGCGACATCTCCCCGAATACCGGGGAGGCAGGCCCCGCGCGAGCTGTTCTTTACGCTCGCGTTCGAGGTCCTCTTGCGAGCAATAACAGGGATAAGCCTGATCGGATTGTTTTAGCCGCTCGAGAAATTCGTGATAGATTTCCAGACGCTCCGTCTGCCGATACGGGCCGTAAGGGCCTCCGACGTCCGGTCCCTCGTCCCAGCGGATACCCATCCACTGGAGCTCTTTCATGGTCGATGTGATATATTTGGTCGCAGACCGATCCAGATCGGTATCCTCGATCCGCAGAACCATCTCGCCGTTATGCCTACGTGCGAACAGCCAATTAAACAGAGCGGTTCGAGCGTTGCCGATGTGCAGTTCTCCTGTGGGACTGGGAGCAAAGCGGACCCTCACCCTGTCACTCATGTATTCTCCTCGAGAAGGGCGACCGCGAAAACGGCAATACCTTCGCCGCGCCCCACAAATCCCATTGTCTCGTTGGTTTTGGCTTTGACGCCGATGCGCGTGGGGTCCATACCGAGGACCCGGGCCATGGCGCCGCACATATCCGATATATAGGGTCTCAGTTTCGGCGCCTCCGCAATCACGGTTGCATCTATATTCACCGGCTTGAGGTGGTGATCATGCAACAGGTCGCGTATTTGCCGCAAGAATTCAAGACTGGACCGGTCTTTGTTGGCCGGATCCGAGTCCGGAAATAGAGCGCCGATGTCACCCAATCCGGCGGCTCCAAGCAGGGCGTCGCAGATGGCGTGGATCAGCGCGTCCGCGTCCGAGTGTCCGGATAAGCCCAACGTATGCTGAATTTCCACTCCACCGAGAACCAGTTTGCGTCCTTCGAGAAACCGGTGGCTGTCGTATCCTATACCTACACGCATGTTGACCGATGCGTCTCTCCGTCTGACGGTAAGGGTTTCAAACGTTGCGCCTTTCCCTCTTTCCTCTGGGCCGGGCCGGAACGGTCCGGGCCGATTCACCGTCCGTACTTAAGCAAAAGAATGGGGTCAGCACAAGGGTCTTTTTCACGGGTCCGGAAAAACCGGAATCCGGCAAAGCGTCTGATGCCCAGAGGTTTCCCCGATCAACAGGGCCGATTGATGGGCTTGCTTACGTATTCGTTCAGGAAGCAGATCCATTTCCAAGCGCTTCGGCGAGCTTGAGATCCGCGGGTGTGGTAATTTTGATGTTCTGTGGAATGCCGGGAACGATCTGCACCGTATATCCCAGCGCCTCGATCAGCATGGCATCGTCCGTAGCGTAAAACCGTCTTTCTCTGGCCTTTGTGTGCGCCTCCCATATCAGGCTGCGCCTGAACGTTTGGGGAGTTTGAGCCAAAAAGATCCGGTTACGGTCCAGCGTTCGAGCCACCGTGGCGCCGTCTTCGGACAGTTTCACCGTTTCATGCGCCGGCTGAGCCGCTATGGCAGCGCCCTTTTCGTACGCCGCGAGAATCGTGTTCGCGATGAGTTCAACGGTAACCAGGGGCCTCACGCCGTCATGTATCGCGACCACGTCCGCGGTTTCCGGTACCGCGCATAGCCCGTTGAATACGGAATCCTGTCGCTCTTTGCCGCCGGGGACGACGTCACGGACCTTGTGAAAATGGTACCGGTCAATGATTTCATCCCGGCAAAAATCGAGTCGGTCTTCCGGCGTGACCACTATGATGCCGTCTATGCTTGCGGATTGTTCGAACACTTCGATCGTCCGGGCAAGTATCGGTTTTCCCCACAGGTGCAAGAACTGTTTTTGCAGGGGAGTTCCCATGCGCAAGCCTTGCCCGGCAGCGGGGATAACGGCATAACAGAAAGGTCTGGGTATGGGCTCGTCGCTGTATTTCATATTCCGGGAGCTGTGGGTTGAGAAGGGTACACCCGGACCGATACGACCGGTGTTCCAGAGAAAAAGAAGTGCCGGAGCAGTCCATAAGCCGAGTTCTGTTCCCCGCACAGGTTGCCCGATGCGGGGCGGTGATCATTCATCTAGGATTCCGGTTGCCCGGAACCTCGAGCGACCTACCCGAGGGCAAAAGACGGGCCGCCTTGTAGCGCCCTCCTATTTGGTCTTGCTCCGGGTGGGGTTTACCTAGCATTCGATGTCACCATCGAATCTGGTGAGCTCTTGCCTCACCGTTTCACCCTTACCTCCGATACGGAGGCGGTTTGTTTTCTGTGGCACTTTCCTTAGGGTCGCCCCCAGTCCGCGTTACGGACCACCCCGCCCTGTGGAGCTCGGACTTTCCTCCCGCTCCCACGAGGAGAGCCGGCGATCACCTGGACTACTCCGGCACAAAATGTTCGGAAACACTCGTTTCGTCGGACCTCAAAGGACCTCAAAGATCATCCCTGCACGGAACAACCGTACCAAAACCCGTCCCACTTTTGAAGATCAGCGTGAATCGGAAGATTCCGCCCCGCTATTGACCCGCAGAGCCTTCCAGATCTTCGTGATCGAGCCAGTAGATGATCCGCTGGCAGTTGGGACAACTCAGCAACTGATCGTTCCGCAAGAGTTGGTTGTACACCTGAGGCGGAATGGACATATTGCAGGCCATGCATATACCGTCCCGAACGCCCGCCAATGCTTGTCCCCCGGGGGCGCTAGTCAGGGCCTCGTATCGTTCCAACAGGTTCTTTTCGACCGCACAGGCCAATTTCCCCCGAGCCTCCAACCGCCTGTCGATTTCGGCTTGCGCCACTTCCAGTCTCGCCTTGAGGTCCCTGATCTCCGTCTCGAGGCCGGGCTTCGCCGCTTCCAATTTCTCGAGCAAACCGGCCTTTTCTTTGCCCAAGGATTCCGACTCCTCCAGAATGGAAAGGACTTCTTCCTCCTTGGTTTTCATCAGCACCTTCAAGTCTTCGACCTCTTTCATGGTGGCCCAATACTCGCGGTTTGTTTTCACCCGTGAACGTTTCGAATTGCTCTTGGCAATGTTCGAACGGATCTCCTCGAGCTCTCTTTCCGCCTGGTTCTTGCGCTCTTCGACTACCAGAAGACGATTTGTACAATCTTCGAGACCTTCTTCCGCGCCATTGACCCGCTTTTCCAGCTGCTGAATTCTTGCAGGTATCGCTTTGTAGTCAAGCTGAAGTTGCCGAATGACGCCGTCTTCTCCGGCCAGTTCAAGAAGTTGCTTTATGATTTCGATCAAAACCCCTCCCTATATATACTGAAATACGTCTTTTTCTTCTTGGAACACCACAGCCCTGAATTCCGGCAGAAGCGGCCTGAACCGACGATCGAGAATGACGGATAGTTCGTTCAGCACCGGCCTTTCCGAAGCGAAATGGCCCACGTCCAACAGGGCCAAACCGCGGGCGGATGCTTCCAACGCCTGATGATAGGTAAACTCACCGGTAATAAAAACGTCCGCGCCTTTTCGTAGCGCGTGAGGATACAGCGACGCACCTGAGCCACCGCATAATGCGACGGTTCGAATGGGTTTGAGGCGATCGCCAACGCACTTGATACGTTCCAGCCCCAGCCGTTCGGAAATCCGTCGCGCCAGATGTTCGAGAGTCGTGGGTTCGGATAATTTTCCCCATCGGCCCGTTCCTCCCGAGTGCGTAGGATTCAACAATGGAATCACGTCATAAGCCATCTCTTCGTAAGGATGCACCTCGCGGGCCTTGGCCACGGCCTCTCGGATACGATCGCGAGGCACCAACACCTCGATGCGGACCTCGTCGGCTTCGCTCGTCACCCCGACTTTTCCTTCGAACGGCGCCGCCCCCTCCATGGGGGTGTAAGTTCCGGCGCCGGGCAGATTGAACGAGCAGCCGGAGTATTTACCGATCCTACCTCCCCCTGCAGAGAAGATGGCCTGACGCAGCAGGTTCTGAAAATCTCCGGGTACGAAGACTACCAGCTTCGCCATGCGTTCCGACGGCTCCTCCGCGAGGACGTCCTGCACCTCGATCCCGAGCAGACGCGCCAACACGTCGTTTACGCCTCCCGAGGTTGCGTCCAGGTTGGTGTGTGCGGAGAATACGGCGATGTCGTGTTCGAGAGCCAGTTTGACGAATTGGGTGACAGGATCGTGGTAATGGAGTCTTTTTAGAGGCTTGAAGAAAAGAGGGTGATGGGTGACGATGAGCTGAAATTCAAGTGACTTGGCTTTGTGGAGAGCTTCGAGGGAAGGGTCCAGGGCCAGAAGAACCGAATCCAGGGATCGGTCCGGATCTCCTATCTGGAGTCCTACTTCGTCCCAATCCTCCGCCAAATGCGGAGGAGCCAAAACTTCAAGAAACCCTATGACATCCTTGACCCTTAACATATCAAACCGGCGAAAAATAAAGATGAGGGCGTACCTTTTGGTGAACGCCCCCTTAGGCCGACAAGCGACCCTGATCTTCTATAGAGGTATGAGATTCCGTCCATGAATGTGGGCCCACCAGGGGTCGAACCTGGGACCTTCCGGTTATGAGCCGGTGGCTCTGCCAACTGAGCTATGGGCCCGCTTGTTAATTCCAACATCTATAGGATCAGTCTTGGAATCCTGTCAAGTAAAACCCAGTCGCAACCGCCAAAAAAGGCCAACGCGCGGGTACTCGTTTACCCGCACACGCCGGCAAACGCCTAGCTCTCGACAAACGCTTTGAGCTTGCGTGCCCGACTGGGATGCCTGAGCTTGCGAAGCGCCTTGGCCTCGATTTGCCGAATGCGTTCGCGGGTTACGTCAAAGACCTTGCCCACTTCCTCGAGCGTATGATCCGCTTTTTCGCCAATACCGAATCGCTTCCGCAAGACTTTCTCTTCCCTCGGGGTCAGTGTGGCCAGTACTTTTCGGGTCTGCTCGCTCAAGTCCAGATTGATCACCGCCTCGGACGGCGACATGACCTTTTTATCTTCGATGAAGTCCCCCAGGTGACTGTCTTCCTCCTCGCCTATAGGGGTTTCGAGGCTGATGGGTTCTTTGGCGATTTTCAGGACCTTTCGCACTTTCTCGAGGGAGAATTCCATCTTTTCCGCAATCTCTTCAGGAGTGGGTTCCCGTCCGTACTCTTGAACGAGGTACCTCGAAGTGCGGACCAGCTTGTTTATGGTTTCTATCATATGAACGGGGATTCGTATCGTCCTTGCCTGATCCGCTATCGCTCGGGTTATGGCTTGACGTATCCACCACGTGGCGTATGTGCTGAACTTGTAGCAGCGCTGATACTCGAACTTGTCCACGGCCTTCATGAGACCGATGTTGCCTTCCTGTATCAAATCCAGAAACTGAAGGCCTCTGTTCGTATATTTCTTGGCGATGCTGACCACCAACCGCAGGTTCGCTTCGACGAGCTCTCTCTTGGCGTTATTGGCGACTTCCCACCCTGTCAAGATATGCCGATAGTTTGCTTTGAGCATGCTGGCCGTGGTCCTGCAGCGACATTGCGCCTCTTCTATGATTTTAAAGTTCTTTCTGAAATCCTCACATACGCGTTCCAGAAGCTCTTTGGGAATTCCCATTTTTTCACAATAGGACGACCGCTTTTCGACTCCCTCGCTCGTGGAGAATTCCTCGAGGCTACTAATGGACAGGCCCGTTTCCTCGGAACATTTCCTGATGGCTCTCTCGGCTCGTTGGATGTTTTTCACTTCTTTTCTGAGTCTATCCGAGACGCGCTGGACAGGCCGATTGTCGAATTTCAGATTCGATAGAACTTCAATGATCCGCGTTTTGCAAGGCTCCAATTCAGGAGAGCAAGTGCTTTCGCCGACCCAGGATTCGTCCTTCATCTGGACTGCGTCGTCCGATTTCAGATAGCCCAGCGGATCCGGGAAATCTTGCTTTGTAAAGAGTTGCTCGTACTCGGAGGCAATGGCCATGACTTTGTCCAGGCGTTCCAGCAAGTCCAGTCTGAGCCTGTTTTCAGCCTCGGAATAGGGCTCCTCGTCGTCGTCGATTCCGGTGATGATCTCCTTAGGTTTGATCTCTTCACGAACCAGTTGGTCCCGAGTTTCCCTGAGTTCCTTGAGACCCAGCCAGGAAGTGAAAATCGTCTCCAGGACCATTTTCTGCCCCTCTTCGATCCGTTTGGCGATTTCCACCTCGCCTTCGCGGGTGAGAAGAGAGACCATGCCCATCTCGCGCAGATACATCTTCACCGGGTCGGAGATTTTTCCGGCGGGCTCAATGGCGTCGGCAGCCGGTTTGACGTCTCCGGCGTCTTGATCCGCGGCGGCATCCGCTGCAGCGGCCTTGATTTTGAACTGTTGGGGGCTGTCCACGACTTGAATATCGAGTTCATCGAACATCATCAGCATGTCGTCGATGAGTTCGGACGAAACAATGTTATCCGGTAAAGAGTCATTGAGCTCTTCGTACGTAATGTACCCCTTCTCTTTACCCAAAGAAATTAACCGCTTGAGCTCATCCATGTTTGACTTGGCCATAAACGGTATCCTCTTGCATGGTTTGTGTTTTTTGCGCGATCAGTTCTTTTTGCTCGCGCAGTAGAGACAGTAGCAGTTCGCAGTCTTCGTTCTTCTCGGCCTCCCGAATGCGTACCGTCAGTTTTTTTTCTTGTTCCAATATCTTCTTAAGTCGATAAGCACGTAATAGGTCACGCGCAATCTCCTCGGCGTACTCTTCCTCACCTTCATCCTGTCCCGCCACCAATCGAGCGATGATCTTCTTGGAATCCGCATCGGAATGACGCGCCACCAGTCTGGCGACATCGATCGAGCCTTCCTCTTCGAACAGGTTCAAGAGAGAATCAAAGAGCGCTTTTATGGGTTGCGAATTAAACTGCACGCCCAATTCCTCCTCCAGAAAAGCGGCAACATACTGGGGATTCCGAATGAAAAACCCCAGCGTGTTCTCCTCCGTTCTTAAAGACACATCCTGTAGGACAACGGGTTGAGATACTGAATCCGTTCTTTTCGAGCCTCCCTGAACCGCCTTCCAGACGATTTCATCATCCACTTGCAGAGATCTGGATAAACTGGCGACGGCTTCCATCTGCTGTATTCTGCCTCGAAGAGATCGGATGAGAGGTACGATCTCGTCCAGGATATCTTCCTTGTCCGTCGCACTGCGGATATCTCTTTTCAGGACCCGGTTCAGGCAAAAGTCCATAATGGGAACCGCGTCATCCAGATGGCGAAGAAACGCTTCCCTGCCCACTCGTCGCACATACTCATCCGGATCTTCCCCGGGATCGAACTGAAGCGCGGTAGCCCGGACATCTTCCTCGAAAAATAGGGGCGCGGCCCTGAAGGCGGCTTTCCTGCCCGCTTCATCGGAATCGAATGCGACCACCACGGTCGCTCCCGCACGCTTCAAGAGCCGAACCTGTTCGCGCGTCAAGGCCGTTCCCAAGGACGCCACGACATTCCGGATGCCATACGCGTTGAGAGCAAGCAGATCCATGTATCCTTCCACAAGCAGCAATTGTCCCGCCCGTCTGCCCTCCTTCAAACCCATGTGCAGGCCGTACAGAGCCCGACCTTTGTGATAAATGGGCGTTTCGGGCGAATTCAGGTACTTGGGCAAGGTTTCGTCCATCACCCGTCCCCCTAAACCCATTACCCGGTTCTGGGGATCCATGATGGGATAAATAATCCGCTCGCGAAAACGGTCATAGTGACTTGTCTTCTTGCCCGGAACGAGAAGCCCCGCCGTTACCGCCTCAGAAAGATCGACTCCTTTACGCTTGAAAACGTTTACTAAATTATCCCATCCCGGTTGTGCGAATCCCAGGCGAAATTCACGAATGATCTCTTTTCCGATACCTCGTTTTTCGAGATAGTCGCGCGCCGGCCGGCCTTGATCGTCTTGAAGCAGGCTTCGGTGGTAATACGAAGCGGCAAGCTCATTGAGTTCGTACAGCCTCTGCTTTTCTTCATTTTCCTTCGAATCCTTCGGCCTCTTTCCTCCTTTGTACGAAAGGGGCACGGCAAATCGAGCCGCCAGCTCGCGCACGGCTTCGCCAAAAGAAAGGTTGTGATATTTCATATAAAAGGAAAATACGTCACCACCTTCTTGACAGCCGAAGCAGTAAAAGGTTTGGGTGGTCGGATTCACCGTAAACGAGGGATTAGTCTCCTTATGAAACGGACATGGCGCTCGATAATACGCTCCCGCTTTCTTCAAGGGCACCACGGAAGAGATCGTCTCGACGATGTCCGCCGCACGTCTTACTTCTTCCAATGTGTCGTCAGGGGCCATTTCCGTTTCTGCCGATCACGTCCTAAGTTCGACTTCAGTGACTCCCACACCGCCCAGGTGAGGTTCCTTATGGCGAAAATCTTTGACCTGGGCGTGGTCCTTGAGATAAAGCCGGATAGCCGCTTTCAGTCTTCCCGTGCCCACACCGTGTATGAGATCGATCTGATCGACGCCGGAAATCAGGGCGCTGTCTATGGTCTTATCCAGAAATTGCAGCGCGTCTTCAACCGTCATGCCCTGCAGGTTCACCTCTCGAGTGGGGTGTGGGAACGAATCCACGTCCACCCGGTGGCCCGCGGATACCGGGGCGGCAGGTTGAACAAATTCAAGATTGACGGCCTGAGTCCGAACCTTCATTCCCTTTATGATAACTTGTGCGGCTTCTCCGTTATCATCCAGAGACACCAGGACGCCCGTCTGATTCGAGCCTTTGATTCTGACCCTGCAGCCGGGAACCAATCGTTCCAATTGGGGCTTTCTGGGTATTCGCGTAGGTGGATTCAACTTCGCCAACAGGAGCTTCTGCGCTCGTTTCAGCTCATCCTGCAGCCCCGTCGTATCCGTCGTATCCGGTGCTTCTTCCGGAGGGCGCTTCGCCTTCAGCAATATTCTTCGGAAGTTGGACTCCGCCCGACGTACTAACTGCTTCGCATGTTCGCGCTCCTCGGTGAGGATACGATGACGCTCGCGTTCGAGTTCACGGGAAAGCCCCTCGTAGGCCTTCTTGGCTTCTTCCAGTTGGCTCTTCAGCAACCGCACCCGCTTTTCTGTGTCTTTCAACTCACGGTAGGTCTTGTCCAGGTCCTGGATTAAGTGGATCGTCCGTTTGTCACCGGGGGAGAGATGATGCTCCGCGGCCTGCAAAATCTCCCGGGACATCCCCAGCGTCCGTGCGATCTGAATGGCATTGCTTGCGCCCGGGACACCGTAGGTCAGTGAATACAGAGGCGTGTGCGTCGTTTCCTCGTAGTCCACCGACACGTTCATCGCATGACTTCGGGTGGTGGCGTATCCTTTCAACCCGTTGTAATGGGTTGTGACCAGGGTTCGACAGCCCATGGAATCCAGCTTCTCGAGGATGCTCAGCGCCAGCGCGCTTCCCTCGACCGGATCCGTGTTCGTGCAGATTTCATCGAGCAGGACCAAAGAGTTGGGACTTATCTTTTCGAATATGGACATGATCCGTTTCATCTGAGAGGAAAAGGTGCTCAAATCAAGCACCAGGTCCTGATTGTCCCCGATTACAGCGAATACCTGGTCAAAAACCACGGCATGGGCAGGTTCCCCGGCGGGCGCGTGCAACCCCGACTGGACCATTAGACTCAGGAGTCCCAAGGTCTTGAGCGCGGCGGTCTTGCCGCCCATGTTGGCCCCTGAAACCACAAGACATCGAATCCCTTCCGGAAACTCGAGGTTGATCGGTTTGGGTGCAAACCCTCCCAGGCGTTTGTAGCGAAAAGCCAACAGGGGATGGGTGGCGTTGATATAACCGGGCCCAACCATACCGATTTCGGGCTCGACGGCGTCAAGAGCGCGGCTCATTTTGCCTTTTGACCAGATCATATCCAGTAGGGATAATGTCTCGAGATTGGTCCGTAGGGCGTCCATATTCGAGCGGAGGCAATCCGTAAGGGCCATGAGGATCCTTCGAACCTCGTCGCGCTCCTGGCGAACCAGCATACTCAACTGGTTGTTCAGTTCGACGGTTTGGGAAGGCTCGATGAAGCAGGTGGCTCTGCTGTGGGACATGTCGTGGATGATGCCGGGCAGCGCATGACGCAAACCGGACTTCACAGCCACTACGTACCGATCGTTCCGAAAGGTGATGAGCTTATCCTGCCAGACATCCTTGAGCACAGTCTTGCTGAGAAGCCCTTCGAGGCTATCGAGAATTTTCTGTTTCTCTTTCGGGAGCCTGTGCCTTATCCTGGCGAGTTCAGGACTGGCGTCGTCGCGAACCGTTCCGTCGATATGGATTGTGCGTTCGATTCTTTGCTGCAGGTCGTTCAGGGAGACCAGTTTTGCGAGGTAGGCAGCCAGAAAAGGGAAGGGTGCACGGTCTTCCTGGATAAAAGCTCGCGCGTTTTCAGAAGCCTGAACGAAAGACAATACGTTTAGAAAGTCCTCGCCTTCCAGTGCGAACCCCGGCATGGAGGCCTGTTCCAAAATCGGACGCACCTCGGGAAACGAACTCAACGGACATCCGGCGCCGCTGTCCAGCAGTCTTTGGACTTCGGAGACCTCTTTGAGCTGAGAACGTACAGTCGATTCGTCGTGGCTGGGCCTGATGGCCAAACACCGCTCACGGCCTATGGAGGACACGGCATACTCGGCGAGATGCCTGAGCAACGCCGGGTACTCAAGATCCTCTAAACTCTCTTGATCCATAGAAAAAGGCCTGAATGAAGATCTTCAACTCAGGCCATTTCCTCCTCGCCGGTGCCCCGCGGTAACGCGTTGTCACCACTTGAGTGAACTCCGAAGAGAATTACTTCGTGATGGATACGAATGCCGTCTCCCAGTACAAGTTTAGAGCTCGTTATCGGAGTTTCCCGTACGACATGACATTGAAGGCTCCGACTGTTTGCCGAGCCGACTCGCTTTGTCGGCAGGCGGTGCGCACAGTGATACAAGAGCCTCTGCCTCATGTCCGCCGACACTCCAGGTTGCGGCCGCGAGCGCCGAAAGAAGTTCAGCCGGCGAGCTGTTTCTTGACCATCTCGCTGACTTCTTTTCCGTCGGCGCGTCCCGCGAAGCGACGCATGGCTTCTTTCATGACTTTGCCCATATCCTTCATGCCCGAAGCGCCCATTTCGGCAATAATGGCGTCGATGCCGTTTTGCAGTTCCTGCCGGTCGAGGGCCTTGGGCATGAACGATTCCAGGATGGCCAGCTCTTGTTCCTCCTTGTCCGCCAGATCGGACCGATTTCCCTGGCGGAACTGGTCAATAGCCTCTTTCCGCTGCTTGACCTGGGAGGAAAGCACCCTGAGGATTTCGTCGTCATCCAATTTTCTAATAAGTTCGACTTCCTTGTTTTTCAAGGCCGCACGAACCAGGCGAAGTACGGACACCCTCAAAGCATCTCTGGACTTCAAAGATTCTTTGAACGCCGAATCCAGGGTTTCGTAGAGGGACATAGGTTAGCCCCGCATGCGTCTCATCCGCTTTAGCGCGCGTTTCTTGGCGGCCAAGGCTTTTCGTTTTTTCCTGATGCTTGGTTTTTCGTAGTGTTCGCGTTTTCGGATTTCAGATAGAATTCCCGCTTTTTCGCACTGTTTCTTGAAGCGTCTCAGAGCGAGCTCGAAAGGTTCGCCCTCTTTCACACGGACGCCTGGCATGTAATAATCACTCCCTCCGGTAAGGTATCGATCCAATCCAACTAAAAGATATAATATGCTTCATTATTACCGTTTTGTCAAGTTATTTTTCTATTTTCTGTTCCCGCCGGAAATATCCGCTTCCTCCAACGAATGTGACGCCTGCCCGGCCTTCAGCCCGGCCGCGACAAAAAAACCCCGGTTCCCGCCGGCATTGGACGCAGCCCGATCCAAATGCACCTAATCCGGAACGCTCGAAGGGTGGCTCCGCACCAAAGCGAGGGCTTCCGAAAGGTCCAGCGTGCCTTCGTATATGGCTCTGCCGGTGATAACTCCGGCCAGGCCTTCCATTTCCAACGGCATGAGTTCACGAACATCGTCCAGGGACCGGATCCCTCCGGCGCAGATGACCGGTAGTTGTACCGTACGGCACATCCGCCTCGTACTTTCGATATTCGGGCCCGAACGCATCCCATCGCGACCGATATCGGTGAATATGATGGCAGCCACTCCGGACGCTGCGAGACTTCGCGCCAAATCGAAGGGATTCACAGCCGTTGTTTCAGTCCAACCCTGAACGGCTACACGGTCATTCCGGGCATCGATTCCTGCAACGATCTTTCCTTCAAACCTCCTGCACGCTTCCTCGAGCAGCTGGGGATTCTGTTGCGCCACGGTTCCCAGAATGACCCGATCCAATCCAAGATCCAGGTACGATTCGATGCTGTGAAGATCCCTTATGCCGCCTCCTATCTGAACCGGTATGGAAACCGCTTTCAAAATTTCCTGAATTGCGCGCCTGTTCTGCGGGCTCTCTTTGACGGCTCCGTCGAGGTCGACCACGTGTAAACGTTCCGCCCCGCACCGCTGCCATCGTTCCGCCATTTGAGCCGGATTTTCCGAAAATACGGTTTCTCTGTCCATGCGTCCCTGAAACAGCCGAACGCATTTACCGTTTTTTATGTCCACCGCCGGAATGACAATCAAAACAAATCTCCTAACGTCCCTGCTTGAGGGGGAAAGTCTCCATGACCTCGTCAAGTCCCAAAGCAGCGAGCTGGCTCGCGGTCAGCCAACGTCCCCCGGCTTTGACAAACTCTCCCACGTCGAAAATGTTTCTCGACAGATCCTTCTGTCGCCGCACAAAAGATCCTCTCCACAAAACGCTGCTGTCCGCCAGGCGGAGCAAGGCCAAATCGAAAGCTACGTACGCCGGGAATTCGACTCCATAAGCGGTTCCCTTCTTGTCTTCGAAGGCGAACAAGTGACACAACAGCGCAACTTCCGCTCCGGTCGATTCCGCGATCTCTTTTGAAAATTTGGCCAACGATTCCTTATCCGGTCCCGATTCGATATCGTACTCGCGCCATACGCGCTTGCTCCATTCAGTTCCCACGAAAATCATTCCCGGGTCGCGATCGAGGCGCTCTCTCAACAAAAGATCCATGTTGACCGCCGCTCCTTCGTCTATACTGCCTGCCAGGTATGTGCCACCCCCAAAGGGGGAGCGAACAACATTCTGGCCCACTGGAGGCCGGACGGTCTGAAAGGGCAAGACTGCGACGGAACGGTAGTCGAGGGTCTGGGGCTCGACCGCTTTCTGACCGCGTGCGCAAGAAAAAGAGAGAAATAGTACGGTTGCGCAAAGGACTGCCGAGCAACACCGAGGGATTTTGCAGCTCATTTTCCAGGATTCCTTATCATGTGATGTGAATAAATGTCCGGTGCCCGTACAAACATCATCAATGAATGGTTGTCTTCTGTCTGAGGTAACGAAACACGCCTCGAACAAACAAGGCCTACTTATGTCGAAAAACGGGGATCGGCGAATCGTTTTCCGCGCTACAGCGTTCCCTTCGTCGAAGGTATACCCGGACAACGTTCATCCAGGGCCACCGCCTGTCTCAGCGCCCGGCCTAATCCTTTGAAGCATGCCTCGTAGATGTGGTGGGTATTCTCGCCATGTACCAAGTTTACATGTAAGGTCAGACCTGCCTGAAGCACCAGTGCTCTCATGAACTCCTTGATGACCTGAGTGTCGAAATTCAAGGAGGCGCTTTGAGCCGGGGGAAGATTCAAAACCAGGAATGGGCGATTGCTTATATCCAGCGCCACGGAAACCAGGGCTTCATCCATGGGCAAAGCAAGAGATGCGTATCGATGGATGCCTGCACAGTCACCCAGGGCGCGCCTCAGCGCCTGGCCCAGGCATATCCCCGTATCTTCCAGCGTGTGGTGATAATCGACTTCTATGTCGCCTTGCGCACGGATGGTGAGATCCATCGCACCGTGCGCCGCCATGAGGGTCAGCATATGGTCCATGAAAGGCAGGCCTGTCCGTATGTTGGCGACTCCGGTTCCGTCCAGGTTCACCGCGACTTCTATATCTGTTTCGTTTGTTTTCCGGGAGATGTCAGCTTTGCGTTGCATGTCAGGTCGCCCTTTTTATTTCGGACTGTAACTCAACGTTAATTCTGCATTATAATAAAGAATAACCCGTTTGTGTCAATTAAATACTGGGTGAAGAAACCATGTAACCTGACGCAAAGCCGAAGCAGGATCTAAAGCAAGATGATATAAAAGGCGGCTTCAAACCAGGCGGGCAATCTCTTATTGACTCCACACTGCAAAACCTTTACGAGGATCGGTCATGGCTCAATATATGAATAGAATCGATCGCCTGAGAGAACGTCTGGATGAATCTCGTCTGGACGGCCTTTTGGTCTCTATACCTTATAATAGGTACTATGTCAGCGGCTTCGCGGCGGATGATCCTCAGGTAATGGAAATCAGCGGTTTCGTGCTTGTGGGAAGGGACACGCGAGCGATCCTCACCGACGGCCGGTACGCAACCCAGGCGAGGAATGAAAGCCCGGATTTTCAAGTCTACGTTTACACGGCGGACCTTTTGCCCACGTTTCAAGAAGCCGTTTCAAAGGCGAACATCCGGCGATTGGGCATTGAAAGCCGGCATCTGAGTGTATACCTGTTCGACAAACTCTCAGAGGGGCTTGGACAAAAGAACGTCGAGCTCGTCAAAACCGAAGACGTGGTTGAACCGTTACGATCGATAAAGGATCCTGATGAGTTGGACCGCGTTGTCGCCGCGCTGAGGGTGACGGAAAAGGCTTTCAAGGAAGTTCTGGAACAGCTCCGCCCGGGGATGACCGAACGGGAGGTCGCTTCCATGATCGAGTCGGCCATGACGGCTTCCGGTGCTCAGGGAGTGGCTTTTGACTCCATCGTGGCCTCGGGTCCCAACGCCGCCATGCCGCATGCCGTGCCCACGGACCGTAACATCCGGGAGGGGGAGCCCATCATTTTCGATATCGGGGCCAGGAAAGACATGTACTGTTCCGATATGTCGCGAACCGTGTTTCTTGGAGAACCGGACGAACGGTTCAGGGAAATCTATGGAATCGTCAGAAAGGCTCAACTACGAGCCATCGAAGGCTTGAAACCCGGCATGAAGACCGACGAAGCCGATGCATTGGCGCGGGACGTCATCGACCAGGCCGGGTATGGGGAGTTCTTCCTGCATTCCCTGGGTCACGGCGTAGGAATTGCCACGCATGAGCCTCCGTCCCTGAGACGCATATTCCCTGTCGAACTCACGGAAAACATGGTGATCACCATCGAGCCCGGCATCTACCTGCCCGAGTGGGGCGGCGTGCGTCTGGAAGAAATGGTGGTCATCCGAAAGAACGGCGCCGAGCTTTTAAACGAGGAAAAAACGTTCTACCGGTTTGACGAGGAACGTTAGCAACCAACAGACCTTCACTTCAGCCTGTTATACGGGGCCGTACAAATTGATTCCACAACATATACGGCCCCTCAGATCCGGTCCATTTGATTGATGAGAGAGGCCAGATAGGCGGCGCCGAATCCGTTGTCGATGTTGACAACAGCCACATTGGACGCGCAAGAGTTCAACATGCCGAGGAGGGCCGCCAGTCCTCCAAAACTCGCGCCGTAACCTACGCTTGTGGGAACGGCGATAACGGGACGCCGCACCAAGCCTCCGACGACACTTGGAAGCGCTCCTTCCATTCCGGCCACCACGATGAATACGCGGGCCTTTTCCATCAGCGCCCTTTTCGCCAGAAGGCGGTGAACCCCGCTGACGCCTACATCGAAGAGAGGGATGACTTCGTTGCCGAAAAACCGGGATACGCTCACGGCTTCTTCAGCCACCGGCATGTCCGAGGTCCCGGCGCTGATGATCATGATCGAGCCCACCGGATCGGGCCGCGCGGACTTTCTGGACAAGGCAAACGTCCGGGCCGTCGGATTGTATTCGGCATCGGGGAACTGTTTAACGAGCTCGGCGCTCTTTTCCTGGGACAAACGGGTTACCAGAACGCGGTCGTTTGTCGATGCCAGGCTTTTGACGATGGACGCGATCTGCGGAACGGTTTTTCCCTGACCGAAGACCACCTCGGGGAAACCCTGACGGAAAGGTCTATGATGGTCCACCGTGGCGAACCCCAGCTCTTCGAAGGGGTATATTTTTAAGCGTTCGACGCCCTGATCCACGGAGACCTCTCCCCGGCGGACCTGCTCCAAAAGAGTTTTCAATATGGTTTTTCAACGGCCTGTAACAACCCGGCTTTTTCAACGGGCTGTTAAGGTGATTTTGAACCGTGAGCCTCTCATTACGTATTCATGCGCCCCGCTTTTTTGACAGGCGCCTTGTTGTCGCAGTCCGGGAAAGATGAGTCGAGGACCGTGCGTGTTGTTCTCCCATAATTACGAAACAGGGGTCAATCATTCTCGTCGTGGGTTTCGCGATACCATCGGGTCCCTTCCGGACCGTCGACGAGCACAACGCCCATTTCGTGCAGCTCGTTCCTCAACCGGTCCGCTTCCTTCCAATCTTTCTCCCGCCGGGCCAGTTCCCGCTTTTCAAGGAGTATCTCTTCTTGCTCGGTGAGTTGATCCGAAGGGAAATCCATAATCTTCAGCACGGAATCGAAGCTTTTCAGTAACTCCAGAATCTCGTTCATCTGCCCCCGGCTCAGTTCTTGTTTCGAGATCATGGAATTCACCTGACGCACGAACGAGTATAACGCAGCCAGCGCACCGGGTGCATTCAAATCGTCGTCCATGGCGTTGCTGAACCCTTTCTTTACCTCGTACAGCAACTGAGGAGTCTCTTTAATCTCAGGTCCGCCTTTTGCAAAGGTCAGCCTTCGAATACATTCGTTGAGTCTGCCCAACGTGTTGCGAGCGATTTCGAGAGCTTCGGGGGAATAGTTGATCGGTTTACGGTAGTGTTGGCTGAGCAGCCAGTACCGTACTTCGCGTCCGGTGTAGCCCGCTTGGACCAGTTCCCTGAACGTCACGCTTCCTCCCTCGGCCCGGGACATCTTCCT
The DNA here is from genome assembly GCA_016208165.1 of Deltaproteobacteria bacterium. Lineage (NCBI taxonomy): Bacteria > Pseudomonadati > Myxococcota > Myxococcia > Deltaproteobacteria bacterium. The sequence goes on along the minus strand of JACQYL010000066.1, from coordinate 11,635 downwards.
TCCATCAGCCATTACGGGTTCCGAGTGCAGCCAATAGTTGGCAAACCGCTTTCCAGTCAGAGCTTCCACAATGGCGATCTCATTCTCATGATGGGGGAATATCAGGTCCGAGCCGCTTGTATGGATGTCGATGGACTCACCGAGATGTTTCGTGGCCATGGCCGCACACTGTATATGCCACCCGGGGCGTACGTTGCCCCACGGAGTCTTGTAAAAGATCCCCCGTTTGAGTTCCGCGAGGGTTGAACGTTTAAGTAGAGTGAAATCTCTTGGATTGTCCTTTTCGTATTCGTCCAGATCCACGGTCTTGCCGATGTGAATCTTGCTCAAGTCTACACGGGACAGCCTTCCATACCTCCCGAACCGGGAGATATCGAAATAAACCGACCGAAATTTCTCGTAGGCGAAGCCTTTGTCCAGAAGCCTTTTCGTGATGTCCAACATCTCGTTGATGGTTTCGGTGGGCCGCGGATAATGAGACGCTCGCTTCACGTTCAGCAGGTCGATGTCTTTCAGAATTTCGTTGATGTATTCCTCGGTGAAGGTCTTCAGGTCTTTTCCGGCAGCCTCGGAGCCGGTGATGGTCTTGTCATCGATATCCGTAATGTTCATGACATGCGTGACCTGGAAGCCGCGATACTCGAGATGCCGTCTCAACAGGTCCGTGAATACGATACGGCGGCATGTATCCAGATGGGGGAGTTCGTGAGCCGTCGGCCCGCACGAATATATGGTCGCCTTGCCTTCCTGGAGGGGAGTGAAATCCTCTTTATCGCGGGTCAGTGTGTTGAAGAACTGGAGCTGGGAAGGCCGCTTGTGCTGAAAGAGGGTCGTACTGAGATAGCGTTCGCCTCCGTCCGGAAAGAGCACCACGATCAGCCCGTCATCCAGTTCCTGGGCGATTCGGTATGCCAGAGCCATGGAGGCGCCGGCGCTCATGCCCACCAGGATACCTTCCTCCCGGGCCAGACGGCGGCTCATTTCGAAGGCTTCTTCGTCCTCGATGTTCACCGTCTCGTCAAGTGCGCTTCGGTCAAAAATCCCGGGCTTATAGGATTCCTTCATGTTTTTGAGACCTTGGATCTTGTGCCCTAAAAAGGGCTCCATTCCCACGATTCGAATGTCGGGATTGAATTCCTTGAGCCGCTTACTCGTTCCCATCAGTGTTCCGGAGGTGCCCAGAGACGCAACGAAGTGGGTGATTTTGCCCTGCGTCTGCTCCCAGATCTCCACGCCTGTTCCTTGATAGTGGGCACGGATGTTATCCGGATTGTTGAATTGATCCGGCACGTAGTAACGCTCCGGATATTCGAGGGCCAGGCGGTAAACTTCCTCGATGGCGCCGTCCGTCCCAAGATGAGCAGGAGTGAGTAAAAGTTCGGCTCCGTACGCCCCTAGTATTCTTCTTCTCTCGACGCTGGCGGATTCGGGCATGGCAAGAGTGATCGAATATCCTTTGACAGCCGCCACCATGGCCAACCCGATTCCCGTGTTCCCGCTGGTAGGCTCCAGGATCGTTTTTCCTGGCAGTTCACCACGAGACTCCGCCCCCTCGATCATGGACAAGGCGACGCGGTCTTTCACCGATCCCCCTGGATTGCATAATTCGAGTTTGGCCATGATCCGCACGTTGTTCTTGGGCCGGAGTTTATGGATCTCCACCAGTGGCGTGTTGCCAATCAAGTCTAGAATATTGCCGCGTTTTTTGGTCATAAGCGTAACGGGCCCTCGCACCTCGTACGTGTACCGACCGGACGTCGGATCGCTAGGTCGCTTAAAATGAAAAGAATCTTAAAGCGTTACCTGAATACTAGATCAAACAGGAAAATTCAAACAAAAACCGGGTTGTCTTGGGCCTCCGGAGCCCGCTCGATGGTCCGCTGATTGGTGAAAGTCCCCGGAAGAAGCCCATATCGGTGAAACGTGCTTCGGCCTCGAACCCTTACCAGCAGCCGTCTGATCAGGAACCGGCCGGTGCTTTTTCCTTGACAACGCCGAAGAGCTATCATACAGTCACATTGTAGCTAAAGAGTAGTTTAACCTGTGATGAATATTAAGAAAACATCATGAAACCCAAAGATCCACCGAACAGCCAGCGAGAATCTCAAATGGATGAGGAAACTCCCAACAGGAACAGGGTGCGGTTTGAGGTTTACGGCGAAGAAATGATCGACAAAGAAGTAAAGCTCAGCGGCAACAGTGGCCGCGTGTACCTACCCCCCGACTGGGTGGGTAAGCACGTAAAAATAATCCGCATCGATTGAACGGTCGGCCCCAAAAGGTTCCTTTATGATCCCAGGTCTTATAGTCAGAGAATTACGCGAGGAAGACGTCGAAGAAGTTGTTCGAATTCATGGCGAAATCACCCGGAAACCCAGCCCGTCGGTAGTAGAAATGCTGGTCCGCGAGAACCTCGAGAAGAACAGAGGAGTCGGCTTCGTGGCGGAAATGGGAGGGCGGGTATTGGGTTTCATGATGGGAGAGATCAAACTCGGGTCCTTCGGGCTGGGACAAAGTTTCTGGATCGAAATGATGGCCGTCGACCCAAAACACATGGGTACGGGTATCGGACAGGCGATTGGGGAGCGTTTGTTCGAGTTCTGCAAAAGCAAAGGCGTGCTTGACGTATACACGGCGGTTCGCTGGGATTCGGGTGACATTCTTTCTTTCTTCAAAACCCTCGGCTTCGATCGAAGCAATTTCGTCAACTTGCGGAAAAGGCTTGAGTAAACTCGCTGGTGACGCATCCGATGCTGTGATGATTTACAGCTCGATGTGGCGGAATGGCCGCCTTCGGACCGTCGCCTGTAACGGGGAGGCGGGATGTGGTGGACCTGGATAGAGGCTCCTGCCGACCGAACCACCCTGTAGACCAAACCTGAACTGCTCGTCAGTCGATCCGGTCAACAAATTCCTGATAGGAAACATATGTTAGCGAATTACGGGTATACGGACGGGTCCGGAGATTATTTCATAACCATAGATACGGACGAGTGCAACGGCTGCGGCGACTGTGCCAAAGCCTGTCCCGCCGGAGTGATTGAAGTTCTGAATGAAGATCCGAATGACCCTTTCCGTGAGGAGCCCGTGGCCGTTGTTTCCGATGCTCGCCGGAAAAAGATCAAATACGAGTGCGGTCCGTGTAAACCTGCGGCAAAACGTCCTCCCTTGCCGTGCGTTTCCGCGTGCCGGCCGGGGGCCATGTCGCATTCGTGGTAATGTCCCGAATTAGACGGAAACGGTTCGACTCCGGACAACGCATTCCGCTCCTCCGTGAGGGAGACGCTTTTCCGCCTGAGGAAAGGTGGGGAACCCAGGACGGAGGACGAATCGTCTTAGGGCGATTTACGGTTCCCGGAAAAAGAACGCGGGTATCCGGGCGCCTAAAACCCGCTACTTCGGTTCGTCGAACGCCTTCCCCGTTTCTTCAATAATCGCTTCCGCTCGAACCTGGTCCGGCTCGGGCACATAAAGCCCTCCCCACCCTTTTGTGGATACATATAGCCCATCGTAGGCAGTATCTTTATACTCTTTGATCCAGACCGAGATTCCTTCCTCTTTCAAGGCGTGCGCGAGCTGGTCCGCTTCGAATTGGTTTTCCACAACATGCACTCGAACCCAGTGACTTTCCTTCGGATGGGGCATTTGACGCTCCTTGAACGCTTATCGGGAATGCAGGATGAGCTCCCGACCGATTTCGCGGCGCTCTCCTCTAACGACGATGCCGACGATAAGAAGGCGACATCGGTTCCGGAAGTTTGGAGAGCCTGAAAGCGTGTCCAGGACGGGCGATCACGCAATCCATGGCAAGGCGGGATAGATCCGCATGTCCGTTGTCGAAGTCTCCGTTTTTCCGGCGAAACCGACCCCCTCAACCGACATCCGGAATGCCCGTCGACGTCCAACGAGCCCAAGCGCCTTACCCTGACATGAACTACCGATGACGGCGGGTCAGAAAAGATCTTCGTCTCAGTTGGCGGGAGGGGTCTTGCGCGTGTAGATCACCTTGAATTCATCGGGCGCGAACTTGAGGCAAGCCTTACACGTGCCATCGTCGTCGTCCAGGTCCACCGCTTCGAGGCGGACTTCGAAGCCCAGAGCCTTGTACTCTTCGACAGCTTCGCTCAGACGCGGCTCATTGGTCAAGAACTGCTTTCGCCAGCCTTCTTTGTCAAGTTCCTTTTCCCGGGACATGGTCTGATCATTTAAGAGTGAGATCCCATGCATGCGACCAGGTCAATATTGTTCGCTCAGAAAGAGCGGAACCTTCGGCACGAGTATTGACGGGCGCGAAATGAGGGTCAGTGAGCGTTGAGCAGTTCCGCGACCTTGACCAGAAAGGCTTTAGGTTCCACCGGCTTATCCATATAAGCATCGCCCTGAATGCCTTCCGCACCTTCCGGAACGTCGAATCGGTCACCATACTCGGTTCTGACCGAGCTGACCATGAGAACGGGAGTGTCCCGGTAGTCTATGTATTCGGTGGTCATCTTCAGAGCCGCACTGACGTTAAAGCCCTCGAACATGGAATCCATCATAATGTCCAAGATAATCAAATCGGGGTCCTCAAGCGTAACCAGTTCGAGGCCTTCGGTTCCGTTCTTGGCGACGACTACCTCATACCCACCCGACTCGAGAATCAGTTTGGTGCTTTCGATAAAATCCGAATCGTCGTCTATGATCAGAATTTTCGCATTGCGTTTCACTGCGGCTCCCTCGTATTCCTGGATCGTTTCCATTGTACTATCCTAAACTTAGGCGACACTGTCAAGCAAAATCAATGCGCGCGTCGCGCTCTTGGGATGGGCTGTTTGAAGCGAGTCAGCGCGTGGTCAAACCACTCAATCTCGCTTTACAAACCCGCTTTTTTCAGGGTATGCATAGTCAGTTTGAAAAACATCCGAGGTCCCATGCTGATGACGGATCATCCTTGTGAATTGAATTTTAGCGGCCTTCAAGTCGAAGATATGCTCAGCCGGTTTTCCCTTTCCAGACTCCTGGTTATAGGTGACTTGATGCTGGATCGATACATCTGGGGGGCGGTGAACCGAATTTCTCCGGAAGCTCCGGTGCAAGTTCTCGAAGTGACCCATGAGACCGACGCCTTGGGGGGGGCTGGGAATGTCGCCAAGAACCTTGTGTCGTTCGCGCAAACCGTGTTTGTCATAGGAGTCCTGGGAGCCGATGCGGCCGGCGCACGTATCCGACAATGCTTCGAGGATCTGGGTGTGGATACTCGAGATCTCGTGGAAGACGAAACGAGGGTTACCACCCAAAAAACTCGAATTATCGCAGGCAACCATCAGATGATGCGGGTTGACCGGGAGCTGCGGCTTCCTCTGTCGCCCGGATTGGCATCGGATGTGATCGAACGCGCCCGGGGAATCATAGACTCGATGGATGCCGTCCTGCTGTCCGACTACGGCAAAGGCATGTTTTCCAAGGACGTGCTTCGCGAGCTGATCCAGTTAGCTGCATCCAAGCGCAAACCTATCGTTGTGGACCCCAAAGGCGTCGATTATAAGCGGTACGCAGGGGCCACCATTATCACACCGAACCGAAAGGAGGCGTCGTTGGCCTCGGGCGTCGATATTGATGACGACGAGGATTCCCTCAAGGAAGCAGTGAACCGGCTACGACGGGAGTTGGATAGCACCCATATATTGGTGACGCTTGGCGCCAAAGGTATGGCCCTCTTCACTTCAGACGGGAAGCAGGTTCATATTCCGGCTACGGCCAGGGAAGTGTATGACGTTTCCGGTGCGGGAGACACCGTGATCTCGTTTCTGGGGCTGGGGATAAGTTCCGGATTCAGTCTGGAGCGTTCCGCTGCGCTGGCCAACGCGGCCGCAGGAATCGTTGTGGGTAAAGTGGGGACGGCAACGCTCACCCCGCAAGAACTCAGGGAAGCGCTCTTGGGAAGCCGCGACCCGCTGACACGGAAGATCCGTGAAGTCGGCGGCCTCATTCAGGAAGTCCAAGAACTCAAGAGACGCGGAAAAACCGTGGTATTTACCAACGGGTGTTTTGACTTGCTTCATGCGGGGCATATCCGGCTTCTGGAAGCGTCTAAGAGGTTGGGCGATGTACTGATCGTTGCAGTGGACGACGACGAGTCCATCCAAAAACTGAAGGGTGACGGTCGACCCATATTGAAACAGGACGAACGCCTGCGGATCCTGGCGGCGCTGGATTCGGTTGATTTTCTCTGTCTGTTTTCATCTCCCGACTTGAAAGAACTCCTCGATCAGCTCAAACCTGACGTGCTCACCAAAGGTGCGAATTACTCGCACAGTCAGATACGCGGCAGAGAAGTGGTGGAGCGTCATGGAGGGCGGGTGGTGGCCATACCCCTCGAGCCGGTAGCTTCCATATCCGGACTGATCCAACGGATTCGGCAAAACGGGTAGCCCTGAGAAGAACGCGTGGTCATCGATTTCTGAAAAAGATCCCGGTGCCCGGAGAACCGGACTCCTTCGAAGGCTGTGACTTCGTTCGGGAAAAAGCCGAATCCGTATCAATGGAATGTCAGGCGTGCGCAATGCACGATCAGGGAATGGATGCACGTGCGTTCACGGTGTGTTTCTTAGCTCACTAGAAAGGAGCCGACCATGTACAGAAGACTGTGTTGGGTGCTGTTGAGCGTATTCATGATGACGTCCGTTTCTGCCGCCAAAGAAATCGGAGGGGTGAACCTGCCCGATTCGATGATGGCCGGGGATGCTCAATTGGCGTTAAACGGAGCAGGGTTACGTAAGAAAGTGTTTATAAAGGTTTATTCCGGGGCCCTGTACTTGAAGCAGGCAAACTCGGACGCCCGAGCCATTATTGACGCGGACGAGCCGATGGCGATTCGTATGCACTTCATCTACGACGGCGTATCCGCGGAGAAACTGGTCGAGTCCTGGAATTAAGGCTTCAACAACGCTACGGGTGGCGACCTCGCTCCTATCAAGAACCAGGTGGACCGGTTCAATGGTCTTTTCACCGAAGAGGCCAAGTCGAACGATGTGTACGACATCATCTACATCCCCGGCAAGGGAATCACCGTAACGAGGAATGGGCAATTATTGGGGAACATAGAAGGGTTTGATTTCAAGAAGGCCGTGTTTTCGATCTGGCTCGGTGAGAAACCGGCGGATTCAAGTTTGAAAAAAGGGATGCTGGGGAGCTAGAATCCTCTATTGGTTTGGAAAAGAGACTCCTCGATCCATTCGAGCCGATCGACAACGCAGCTTACGAGGAGGGAACCGATTCCAGGTGAACCAGTTGCCGCCATCGAACCGACTGATCGGCTTCCTGTTGATTCTGTCGTCCGTGAGCCTCACGCTCGCCGTTTTATGCGGCTCGTACCTGTATTTCAATTTCTCTCGCATAAAGTCGTTGGAAACCGAGTTGCTTTCAGCTCGAGCGGTCCAGGAAAGGCTCTTCCAGGGGCAACGGACGGATCATGCATTATACCCGCATCAGAAGGGACACATTGGTTTTGTGTTAAACCCCCATATGGAGCAAGCCACGCTCTGGGGGCTTCTCGACCGTCCGTATCCCGTGAATTCCTTAGGACTGCGCGGCGCTCCCGTGAAACCCAAGAAGGCCGGAGTACAGCGGATCCTGCTTGTCGGGGATTCATGGTTTTTTGGGTGGCTGTTGGAAGAGAAGGACAAACTGGAACACCAACTGCGGACGCTTCTTTCAGCCAGGGTGAAGGGACGAGAGTACGAAGTGATTACCGTGGCGATGCCGGGATGGAACGTGCGCAGTCAAGACGCTTTTCTCGGGAGCCACTGGAGCATTCTGGATCCGGACTTCATTATATGGGCGATGTGCACCAACGATGCGGAAGATATTGGCGGAGTCGTGCCCCCGGGTGTTCTTGGCTATTATCTGAGTCCGCAGAACCCCGAGTCCGCGCCCTTGACCTTGATGGGAAAGTACGCGAGCTATCCCATGCCCTTTGTTTTAGAACGTCACCGGCATAACTTGCAGGTTATAGAGGAATTTGAAAAGAAACAGGGAATCGGAGTACTCCTGCTGATCATCGACATCAGACCCGCCCTTTTTGCTCTCGTCTCGGAGCGGACTCCCCCCACCGTCCCCGTGTTGTTCCTGCCGTTCGGCTCCTATGCGGAAGACAAGCGTCGCCTGGTTTCCGAGTCTCCTCGTGACGGGCATCCCAGCGCCTGGTTCAACGGAATCATTGCACTGGGCTTAATGCATCAGATGGGTAAAATGCAGGCGATCCCAACCCCGCTTTACGGAGAGAGCGATCAGGAGGTTCTGGCAAACTTCGAGGCGGAAAACCGTCACATGATAACGGATGCTGAAGTGGACGAATACATCCGCGATTGTGTCACCGGCACGCAAAAGGAGTATCATGCGGGAGGTGAAGCTGGGGATCTACCCGGCTTCGGCATCTCCAAAGACGGGGCGCTTTCCGACCACGGCGTGCTATACCTGAAGACGGGCGAGGCGGCTGAAAAGGTAAGCTTGGACTTGGCCGTTCCGGAACGACTGCTGAATGCGCCGAACACGATATGGATTACGGTTCGGGATTTCGAAGGAAGAGAGCGCAGCGTGGAAAAAGACATCCGAGGAGAGTCACTCTCCGTGGATGTTGAGCTGCCCTTGCCGAGAAGCCGCTATCCGCTGGTGGAAGTCGAATGGCGGTTCAGGCGGGTCGCTTGCCGGACGCCGTATTCCTGCGTTTCAGCCATCCTGCTCCGAATGTACTCCAACTGAGCACTCACTGTTTCATGGCGATGAAATAGGCGCGGGAGAATTCAGCCTTGGCCGCATATTCCATTTCAATTTCGAATACACCGTAAAGTTCGTAAATCTGTCTGAATCCTGAATAGTAGAGGGCCTTGATAAGGGATTCGTGCGTGGGCCAGAACGACTTTGCGTTCGAAACGGCGGCCCATGGATGGTGCTCGTCCGTGGGCTCGTTTTCCCATTCCGTGTACCATCTTCCCCAATAGGGCTCCGCATCGAATTCCACGCAGGTCAGTTCCCCGAGATCGTTCTTATACCTGCAATGATCCATGGCGCCGGGCCCGGGAGCAAAATGGGTGTCCAGAAACAAAAGTCCCGTGTCGGTACAAAGATCGGACAGGTCCTCGATGGTGTCGAACGGCGTATCGAGATGGTACAGGATGCCGCAGCAGAGGATGACCTCGAATGGTTCGAGCCGGAGGCGGGAGATGTGCTTGACGTCTTCCTGAATGAACGACAGGTTCGGTAGTTCGAAGTAATCGGCGATCAGGGAACATTTTTCGAAGTTGGTCCGCCTGGCCTCCATTCCCAGCGTACGCACGCCCAAACGCGCCATGGCGAAGGATATGCCGCCTTCGAGGCATCCCAGATCCAGGCAGCGGATGTCTTTGGGGTCCCTGTGAATGAGCTTGCGCACGCTGCCCTGGATGGCCAGAACCCGTTCGTCGTCCGTAATGAGCGGGCGCTTGTCACCCAACGTGCTCAGGGTGTCGGTCAGTGGAATGTTATGTGAAGTCCAGGAAGAGGCAAGAATGGCGTCGAGGATGTTCCTATCAGGCCGACGCATCCTGGATCGGATCCGATCTTCTGCGGTTTCGGAAAATGATGTCACGGACGACCTCCGGGGAAAAAAGCGGGACGCTCTGAGCGGTTTCGGCCGAAAAGCCTGCCATTCGGCTCAGCTCTGTATATCAGAAAGAGCGATCGTTTGCCAGAAAGCGATGAGAACGAGCCGGCCTCGTTGCGTCTATTGGAAATCCGATCCCCTCCGTTCCGGAGTACCCATCATGCGGCTCCATGCTTCTTTCGTTCCTCGTCCCTGAGCACTCTTCTCAACACTTTTCCCACGGTTGACATCGGCAACGCGTCTCGAAACTCGATGGATCGCGGCCTCTTGTAACCGGCCATGCGCTCCCGGCAGAAACCGATTATTTCCTCCTCCGTGGCTTGCGCACCCGGTTTCAATTGAATGAATGCTTTCACCGATTCCCCGGTACGGGAGTCGGGTACGCCCACCACGGCAGCCTGGGCGACTTTCGGATGTTCGTACAGCACTTCCTCGATCTCCCTCGGGTAGGCGTTGAACCCTCCCACAATGATCAGGTCCTTTTTCCTGTCGGTGATAGTGAGGAAACCGTCGTCGTCCAGATGACCGATGTCTCCGGTCAGGAAAAAGCGCCTGCCGTCGATTTCGCGAAACACATTTCGATCCTCTTCCGGCTTGCTCCAATAGCCTTTCATGACCTGCGGACCTGAAACCGCGATTTCGCCGTCTTCTCCCAAGGCTTTCTCGTTCATGCCCTCTTCGAGGTCAAGGATTCGAATTTCGCACCCCGGAATGGGCATTCCCACGGTGCCTATTTTTCGATGTTCCAGGTTCGTGGGATTTATGGTCACCACGGGCCCGGTCTCCGTGAGTCCGTATCCTTCGAAGATAATCGCCCCGGTTTTCTCTTCGAACTGTTTGAGCGTTTCGACCGGGAGCGGTGCGGCTCCCGACCCGCAGCCCACGATGGAGGTAAGATCGAATTTGTCGACGAGGGGGTGGTTCAGAAACGCCGAGTAGATCGTCGGAACTGCGGTGACAATCGTGATCTTGTAATCCTGAATGGACTTGATCACCTCCGTGAAAGGGGGTTTTCCCGCTCGGGGATCCGGTATGCACACCAGCCGGGACGCATTGATCGTGGCCATAAGCATGCACAGGGTCAAACCGAAACTGTGATACCACGGGAGTACGCCGAGATAGGTATGGGCTCCGCCCTTGACCGCTTTCCGAGGCGCCGCGCCGGGACTCGGGGGAAGGCGGATCCACTCTTGGGAACTCATCACGTTGTACGTCAGGCTTGCATGGGTCAGGCAGGCTCCTTTGGGCACGCCTGTCGTCCCTCCCGTGTAAAGGACAAGCGCCAGATCGTTTGTCGGATCAATGGATATGTCGGGAGGGTGGGGCTCCGCGGACGCCACCACGTCGTCGAACATCAAATGCCCGGGTTCGTGCCGGTCCGCCTTGGGAATCTTACCGAGCATGGATCCCAGGAATCCTCTCAGGGTGGGCAGGTAGGATTTGATGTTGCATACCACGATCGTGTCCACGGCGGTCCCTTTTGCCGCTTCCGACAGCATGGGATAGAAAGCCGGATGATCCATGACGAACGCCGCTTTGGCGCCGCAATCCGCGAGCTGGTACTTCAATTCCGAAGCTTTGTAGAGCGGATTGCAAGTAACGCACACGCCTCCGGATTTCAGGATGCCGAAGAAGATGGGAACGTATTGAGGGATGTTGGGGAGGAAAATCGCTACGCGATCTCCCCGTTTGATTCCCCGGCCGACCAGAAAATGAGCGAGGCGGTCTGCCGTGTCTTTGACCTGGCGGAAAGTACGAATCGCGCCCTGAAAGATGGTGAAGGCGGCGTCAGGGAACTCGCGTGCGGAGTTGTCCAGGAGTGAGAAAAGTGGTTGTCGCCATCCCTCGACGTCGTAGGGAACACCCTCGGGCCATTTGGCCCCCTGCCATGGCTTCCGGTTCATGACCGTCTCCCCCAACTGAAGTTATGTCAAAAGAACGGGATCTCGAGAACAACTCACATGAGAGCATATTGTATACCAAATCGGGGGCTTTTCTCCAGTCCATTCGGGAACC